>JACBOA010000004.1:27500-181391 GCA_013403005.1 Methanobacteriaceae archaeon
CAGCAGGCCATGAAATCTAATTAAAGTTAGTTTTGAGAGTTAGTTTTGAGATAATTCCTATACTTATGTGGAGTGTTTTGATGGGATTTTAACAATAAAAGTTGTTCCATCTTTCTCTATAAATTCCAAAGTTCCTTCACACTGTTCTACGAAGGTATTAACCAGATCCAAACCATTGTCCTTTTTTCCCAAGGAAGTCTGGGTTGGTAGCCTGATACTATTATCAGATACTTTAATCACGAGATTATCATCTTCAGATAACACTTCCACCCTAATCTCTCCTTTATCATTAGGGAAGGTATGTTTGAAAGAATTTATCACAAGTTCGGTTATAATCATGCCTGTTAATAATGAATTTTCCATATCTAAGGACAAATCATTGGCTTCAATTTCAAGGTCAATATTCTCTGCCTCAGGAGAACGTGGAATATCACTTAAGATATTATCAAGGTATTCCTGTAGATTCACATCTTCCAGGTTGTTAGATTGGTATAATGTTTCAGGTATTGTTTCCAAAGATCTCAGATAGCTGCGACCGTCCTCTAATTTTTTAATCATATCATTTATAAGGATATCAGAATGGAATCTGTTCAGGTTTGATATCATTTTTATGTTGGTCAAAACTCCTTTACGCATATTTTTAATGATATTCTCTTTCTTTTCAAGAGATTCTCTTACAATGCGTTCTGAATTTTCCAGATTCGATATTCTGGCATCATAATCATTTTTAATGCGATTAATCTCTTTATCTTTTTCTTTAATCTCATTTCGAATCTGATTTTTGGTATCTTCAAGGTTTTTTTCCGCTTTGATTCTATTAGCTTTCTCTAAATCTAAATCTTCACGGGCACTGTTAAGTTCGTTTATTTTATTTTCAATCTCCTTTTCCAGTCGTTCCTGTGATTCCCTTAAAGATAGTTCAGAGTTTCTTAAATCACTTATTTGTTTTTTGAGTGTGTTGATTTGGTTTTGGTTTTCCTGTTTTTGTTTTTGTAGTTGTTTTTCTGTTTGTTCTCTGGTGTTGATTTCTGTTTCTATTTTTTGGCGTAGTTCTTTTAGTTGGTTGTTTTTGGTGTTTATTTCGTTTTTGAGTAGTTTTATGTTTTCTTTGTAGGAGTTTTCCCTTTCTTGGAAGATTTTTAGTTCTATTTTCTGGTTTTTTATGGTTTCTGTTAGGTCGTGTGCTTCTTTTTTGTGGTTGCTTATTTGTTTTTTGAGTGTGTTGATTTGGTTTTGGTTTTCTTGTGTTTCTTTTTGTTGTTGTTGGAGTTTGGTGGTTTGTTTTTGTAGTTGTTTTTCTGTTTGTTCTCTGGTGTTGATTTCTGTTTCTATTTTTTGGCGTAGTTCTTTTAGTTGGTTGTTTTTGGTGTTTATTTCGTTTTTGAGTAGTTTTATGTTTTCTTTGTAGGAGTTTTCCCTTTCTTGGAAGATTTTTAGTTCTATTTTCTGGTTTTTAATGGTTTCCATCAAATCCTGTAATTCTTCACTGTATTCTTCATACTTTTTGTTACTTATTTTTTCAAAATCATCTATTTTTACTTTTTTTTCATCCAATTTAGATTCAAATGACTTTTTAAGATCTTCAATTTCTTTATCCTTCTCTTTTAAAGAAACTTGAAGCTTTTTAATGTTATTTTTAAATTCTTCAATTAGAAGGTGGCTTTGAGTAACATCACGCCCTACTGATTGATACTCGGAAATATTCCCCTCCTCATCAAAATTTGCTTTAGTAACCCATTGCCACCATTTAGTATCACCATCAGGCATTTTCATGGGACTTTCAAAGATTTTAACAGGATTTTCTTCATCCAATGACTTCAAATGAACTTTCATCTCATCAGAATCTTCTTCAGTAAGTGAAAAAACTAAACCAGACTCATTTTTCATACCAAAGCATTGATAATAGGCTCTATTAGCGAATGTGAGCTCTAAATCTTTATTAAAACGGCATATTATTTCGCTTTGATCATCTACTACCGAACTATAAAGGTTTTCATTTCTTTCCAGATTTTCTTCCCTTTTCTGAATGTCAGTGATGTCATCTAAAAGAATAACCAGGCCTTTGAACAGGTTATAAACCTTTATCTCAATATTTAAAAATTTTTCATCTTTTTGGAAACTTTTAATTACATTTGAAGGCTGTTTAGTTTCTAATGTATTCCTGCACATGGTCTCCAGTTCTTCATCCCAAAGTGGTTTAATGGATTCAGAAAGGGATTTACCAATAATGTCACTGTTTTTCAAGCCTAAGAGTTCATTGAATTCATTATTAAAATAAAAGGATTTTAAATCTCCATCGAAGGCTATCACTGCCTGATCTAATGTATTCAAAATTTCTAAATGGAGTTTCTCGTTATCTATATGAGATTCTTCTCGTTTCCGGGGGGTAGATATGTCCTGGAATTGGACTAAATATCCTTCAACTGTTTCATCTAACTTTAAAGGACTTATGTAAAGGCTTAAATATATCGAATCTTCGGTTTTGATGTTTAATCCAAATTCTCTTAATTCTTCAGCACTAAATTGACATTTCGCACTGATCTTTGAGTCTTCTTTCAGGGCTTTGATATCTTCAGCTTCCATTTTGAAAGATTCGAAAAGTCTAAAACTTCTTAGTTCTTCGACTTTTTCTGCGCCAAAAAGCTTAAGACAAGCTGGATTTGCATTTACCAACTCTCCTTTTTTGTTGAATATCTCAGTTGCCACCAGGGAATCTTGAATCAGCGACTTCTGATAAAATTTGTTCAACTGTTTTTCCATTGCAGACTCACTTGGGGACTGAATGGGGATTTTTTCCTCGAAATTTTCCTTACTCAATTCTTTGAAAACTAGACTAGCTCCTATAACTTCATTATTATCGTAAATAGGGTTAAAACTGTACTCTAAATTAATATTTTTCCCAGTATCCTGTTTAATAACGGATCTGTCCGTAATCCCTGCTTTATTATTTATAAAAATTTCTTCCAAATAGTTGGTAAAGTCTTTTTCATCATTGATATCCTTAATTGGAAATACCTCATACAGATATTTTAATAAAATTTTTTCGCTTTCAGAACCAGTTAAATCAGATGCAACTTTATTAGAATATCTAATGATTCCTTCAGAGTCTATTACTATTATTCCTAAATCTTTAGAATTAGTTTCGAGCCTTTTTCCAATTTCTATCAATTTTTTCCAAGTATCATGTCCAGAAAGCACGGATTTGATCTTGTTTTGAAGTTCGTGTTCTTCGTAAGGTTTTATTAAATAAGCGTCTGGATTGGTGCTTTCAGCCCTTTTTCGCGTTTTAATATCATCATATGCAGTTATATAAATAATGGGAATGTCTTGTTCACTTTTAATTTCTTTAGCAGCATCCACTCCATCTCCTTCGCCCTTAAGCATCACATCCATTAAAATAAGATCAGGTTTCATTTCTTTGGCTTTTTTAACAGCCTCTTTACGTGAGAAAGCAAATGATGGAACTTTATAACCCCAATTTTTCAGTTTTCTCTGAATTTCCATTGCAGTAAGTCCTTCGTCTTCAACTACTAAAATTTTTGCCTCCGACATCAAACCCCTCCTCACGTGATCTTTATAAACCTTCAAAAATTTTAAATAAGTAACAATATTGTTAGGTATAACCAATTTATGTGTTGTTCATCTATTTAATATTAACTTATTTTGTGGTGAAAAAAATATAAATGAATAGAATACATCTATGAATTCATTTAAAGGCATTTAACTATATTAATATCTCCAAATCAATAAAAATTCAAGTATTTGTATTTTTTTTTAAATTAATTCTTTCATATGCTTATATATAAAAAAATTCGGATAAAAATTCGCTGAAATTTTAAATTAGTAAATTTTCACTGCTATGATTCATAATTGGAGATTTTAAAAATAGCCGAATATGAGTGGGCCCTGAAAAATAAAAAAATAAAAAAATAATGGGAATTATTGGGTTTACTAGTTTAGTCTTTCTGTAAAAAAATCAAAATTCCGGTTATTAGCAACCATAGGCCGATTAATATTCCCAGATAGAATGGGTCGGAAATTAAGTATCCGAATATAAGGTATACGAGCCCGATAATTATGGCAATCACTCCGTTCCATCGACTACCTCCAGCTTTAGTAAACACGGCAACAATACCTACTATGATCAGGAATAAACCTGCCATATAGACCAATAACCCTGCCACGAAACTGAAAAGACCGGGATTTAAAATAAATCCAAGACCCAGTACCAGGGCTATGATTCCTAAAACTATTTCCAGCAAACCCAAACCAGTGCTTACTTCTCTGTCAGTTAAACCAGCCAGGATAAGTCCTATACCTAAAAATGCAACTCCTAAACCGGTAAGCACACTTAAGGGGACAACTCCTAGCATGGGAATGGCCAGTACAATTATACCCAGAATTATCAGTATTATGGCCAAATTATTTTTTTGCATATTTTTTCCCTCCTAGTCAATATTCACGAATTTGAAAAATCCATCTCTTTGATATATTATATTTTCTATTAGTATTAAATTTTTTGATAGCCTCAAATCTATCTGATTATTCCCTTAAAAGCTCAAAAACAGTTCAATCCCAATTAACACCGCATTTTAAACCATTATTTTTCGGAAGGATTTGATAAGGGTAACTCCTATTTTTCACGGAACAGGTTAAGCAAAGCTGATAAAAGCAATAATACGGCCAGATAGTAAGAGAGAAAACTATGGTTTATATCTAATTAACTTAATTATTACCACTTTTCTCTCTTCATTTGCTTTTATCCTTCATTTTAGTAATATGATTTCCAGTCCCAAATCCACCACTAAAAACAGTATGGCGATGAAAACCATGCGACGGAATGGTAATTCATACCCTTCTCTCACCAAGCCCATGATCAATCCCAGAAATGCCACGGAAGCCGCTAGAAAGCGGATGTCGAATTGCAGCTTGGGATCGCCAGTAACAAGGGCATAAAACCTTAAAAGAGAGACTAAAAGGAGGGCAAATCCAATTATGGAAATCAGATAATATATTCTTTCATTAACAGCCTGGTAGCATATTTTGATGGAGGAGGCACATTCTTCTGATTTCATCATCTCAATACTTTCAGGATCCATAAGGAACACATAATTTTTCCCTTTATCTTTTTTGGTAACATAATCTGCCTCAGAATTCAGTGAAAATTGTTTAATTTCTCCATCCTTACATTTTAAACTGGCATGTGCCTGTATTCGATTTCTTGCCAGTTTTAAGCCTGGTGGGAGAGTTAAAGAACCTTTGTCTAACATATAACCATCCACTTCGAAGGTGCTGGTATATCCAAGGTCCCACCTTGATAATTCAAAACGCGGATCTTTAACGGTGAACTTTACATTTAAACGCACTTTATACAATCCCTCTTGGTCAGGAGTGCAGGTCCACCTGTTCAGATCACCTAAATCAATTATCAGATGATTATTTTCCTTAAAAAAAGTTAATTCCCTGCCAAGATTCACACCATAAACTTTTAATCCTATCACATGTTTCTCAATATCTTTTAAAAGAGGTATTATAAGCACGGTTTCATCAGTGGCCATATCCAAGGTTAAATTGACTTTCCTACCTAAAGCAGGTCGTATTTGATCTTCAATGTGCCATTTATCACTTAGAAGTTTGATCATAAGCCCCCAACTCCTCATATTAGACTAAATCTTTCAATAATATACTTCCGTAGATACTATGTATGTTAATGGTTTTTTTAATTAACGGAAAAAGAAAATCTTAAGGAAAAAATAAAATCTAAATTTTTATTCTACTTTATTATCACTCTTTAAACTTGTCATAAACTCGCAGTGACTTTGAAAGAGCAGTGGTTTCTGCAATGGATGCTCCTATGTTAATAGCCAGAAGTAATTCTTCGTCAGAGGCTCCAAACTTCCTAGCCACTTCCAAATGAGTGCCAAGGCAATGGGATGATCCAAGAGCAGCAGCAGCTCCAATGGATATAAATTCTTTTATGAGGGGTGTTAATGTATTGTCCACCATCAGAACTTCAAATTTATCAAAATAGGCCTTTAGAGCCGGTGGGTTGGCTTGTAAAACTTGGAAGATAGGGGGCACGAAACCAAAATAACCACTGATCTTGTCCAGTATCTCTTCTACATCTATTTCCTGATTCTCATCATACTTCACGGGATCACATCTTAAAAGTGTATTTCAAGTTATAGTCAATTAAATGCAATTTTATCACAAATAAATAATTTTACTTTTCCTGGGACTGTAAAGTTATTGGGGGGGTTGATGGATATCTGCAATAAAATTTGCCTTAAATTGTCTTTGTTTGGTGAAAGAACCATAATAAACGAATTTTAAATTTTAATGAAAACTCCAACACCTGTTAACTTTACAATCACCTTTTCCTGGTAGGTGGGGACAATAAAAACAATAAACAGGGGTTAATAAAAAATAAAAAGGAAATATAATGAAATATTTGATAAAAAAGTAAAAAAGGATTTTAAGATAAAAATTGTCTTTTTAAACTGGTCTGGAATTATCAGTGGCTGATGGCATCTTTTACTTTATCAAAAAAACCTTTCTCTTCCTCATAAATCTCTTGGCCACTAATATCAGCAAACTCTTCTAAAAGTTCCTTCTGACGGGGGCTGAGTTTCTTGGGAGTGATAACTTTAACTTTCACGTAAAGATTCCCTTTACCATTCCAGCGTAAATGAGGCATCCCCTGGCCTTTTATCCGGAAGGATGTGCCGGTCTGAGTTCCTTCAGGTATTTTAAGCTCCACTTCTCCATCAATGGTTGGTATATCTACCTTATCCCCCAGAGCAGCCTGCACAAAGCTGATGGGTTTTTCATAGTAGAGATTGGCTCCTTCCCTTTTAAAGTACTTATGAGGTTTCACCCTTATAAGAACATAAAGATCTCCTGGTGGTCCGCCCCGTTTACCAACATCTCCTTCTCCAGGAACGCGTAAACGGGACCCGTCCTCCACACCAGGAGGGATTTTAACATGTATGGTGCTTTTTTGCCGGACAATTCCCTTACCATGGCACTCATGGCAGGGGTTGTCAATTATTTTACCTTCGCCACGACAGACATTGCAGGGGCGGATGGTTGCAAACTGGCCCAGGGGGGTGTTCTGCACATGGCGCACCTGACCACTACCTCCACAAGTATCACAGGTTCGGCTTTCAGTTCCAGGCTCGGCTTTGGATCCGTTACATCTTGGACAGGTCTTTTTATGTGGTACTTCGATGTCCTCTTCCAATCCGTGTGCTGCATCTTCCAGGGTGATTTTCATTTCATAGAGTACATCAGCTCCCTGCTGGGGGCCGTCACGGCGACTTCCTCCAAATCCAAAAAGGTCGAATATGCTCTCGAAACCACTGGCTCCCCCGCCACGACTTCCTCCGAAGCCGAAGCCACGGAAAATGTCTTCGAAGTTGATATTGTTAAAGATGTCTTCCTGACTGAATCCACCCATTCCAGCATGACCATACTGGTCATAGGTGTTTCTTTTCTCATCATCAGAAAGAACTGCGTAGGCTTCACTTATTTCTTTGAATTTTTCCCCTGCTTCAGGGTCTTCACTTACATCAGGGTGATATTCCATGGCCAACTTCCGGTAGGCCTTTTTAATATCTTTTTTGCTGGCTCCTTTTTCCAGTCCCAGTACTTCGTAGTAATCACGCTTCTCTGCCATGGTTAATCTTCCTCAAATACTATGAATTCTATTAAATGGATGATAATATTAATGGGATGAAAATGTGAATTTAAAACCAATTCTAATATAATATGATGATTAATATGATTCTAATAATGATTTTGTAATTCTAAATTATTTTGCATGTACTTAGTAATTTTATTTTACTTAGTAGTGAATAATGCAATGCTAATGTCTGTTTCTTTTTAGTAAAATAAATATAATAAAAATTGTGGGTGTGGGGAGTTGAACACTATTCATCCCCACCATTATATGTTTGCTGCTTTGGGTTTACTGGACCTATTTTTTAACCTCATAGTCGGCGTCTATGGTGTCGTCACCAGAATCTGAATCTGCACTACCTTGAGCATCCTGGCTCTGCTGTTTTTGGGCCTGTTCTTGCTGGGCTTGCTGGTAAATGGCAGCTCCCACTTCTTGCACAGCTTTGGTTAATTCTTCAGTTTTGTTTTTAATGGCTTCCACATCATCTCCGCCCACAACTTCCCGGAGTTCCTTGACCAGTTCTTCGATTTTAGTCTTCTGGTCCGGTTGAACTTTGTCAGCCAGTTCATCCAGGGTTTTCTCAGCAGTGTAGATCATGGAATCTGCATTGTTACGGATTTCCACTTCTTCCTGGCGTTTTTTATCCTCTTCAGCGTGCTGTTCGGCTTCCCTAATCTTCTGTTCAATTTCATCCTCAGATAGTTTGTTGGGTGCGGTAATGGTTATGGCCTGTTCTTTACCAGTTCCCATATCCTTGGCTGAAACATTGAGGATACCGTTAGCATCTATGTCGAAGGTAACTTCGATCTGGGGCATTCCACGCGGTGCTGGTGGTATTCCAACCAGCTGGAACCTGCCCAGAGTGGTGTTTCCAGTGGCCACTGATCTTTCACCCTGCAATACGTGTATATCCACTGAGGTCTGGTTGTCAGCAGCGGTGGTGAAAACCTGGCTTTTCTTGGTGGGTATGGTGGTGTTTCTTTCGATTAATTTGGTGAAGACTCCTCCCAGGGTTTCAATTCCCAGGGATAAGGGGGTAACATCCAGTAAAACCAGGTCTTTGATTTCTCCGGCGAGAACTCCTCCCTGGATGGCGGCTCCCACAGCCACACATTCCATGGGATCAATTCCCCTTTCAACTGGTTTGCCAATGTAATCTTCCACGAATTTCTGGACTATGGGCATTCTGGTAGGTCCTCCCACCAGGATGATTTTATCCACATCGTTTTTGGTCATTTTAGCATCTTTCAGGGCCTGTTCCATAGGTCCGGAGCAGCGTTTGATGATGGAATCCACCAGTTCTTCCAGTTTAGCCCGGGTTAGGGTGTGTGTTAAGTGTTTGGGGCCGTCCTGGGTGGCGGTTATGAAAGGTAGGTTGATTTCAGTGGTTAGGGTGGTGGATAATTCGATTTTAGCTTTTTCAGCAGCTTCTCTGAGTCTCTGTACTGCCTGATCATCGTTCATGAGGTCCACGCCGGTGTCTTTCTTAAATTCTTCGGCCAGGTAGTTCATGACTGCAGCATCCATGTCAGTACCACCCAGTTTGGTGTCTCCACTGGTGGATTTAACTTCGAATACTCCTCCTCCGAATTCCATGATGGTCACATCCAGGGTTCCTCCTCCGAAGTCGAAAACCATGATTTCCAGTTCATCTTCACTGGATTTGTCAATACCATAGGCCAGGCTGGCAGCGGTGGGTTCATTAACCAGTCTAACTACATCCAGACCGGCAATGGTCCCCGCGTCCTTGGTGGCTGTTCTCTGGTTGTCGTCGAAGTAAGCAGGCACGGTAATAACTGCTTTTTTAACTTCTTCACCCAGGAATGCTTCAGCATCTTTTTTGATTTTCTGCAGGATAAAAGCGGAGATCTCCTGGGGAGTATATTGCTTGCCAGCAATTTCTACCTTGTAATTGGTTCCCATTTTTCTTTTAATAGAGGTAATGGTTTTTTCAGGATTGGTTACAGCCTGTCTTCTGGCAGGTTCACCCACCAGGCGCTGACCATCATCAGTGAAGGCCACGTAACTGGGGAATGATTTACCGTACTGGGTGGCTCCCTCTGCACTGGGTATGATGGTTGGTTTTCCACCAATTAACACCGCAGCAGCGGAGTTACTGGTTCCTAAGTCAATTCCAATTATTTTTTCTGTTTTAGCCATATAAATTCACCTCTTGCATTATAATAGTTCTAATTAATCATTTTTTTTACAAACTTTAACTTTAGAATACTTTATAACCTTAGAATTCAATTTGTAACCTTTACAAAGTTCTTCAATTACTTCTCCGTTTTCAAAGTCATCATGATCCTCTGCCATAAGTGCTTCGTGTTGATATGGGTCGAATTTCTCTCCTTCAGCAGGGATTTTCTCTAATCCTTCCTCTTCCAGAACTTTTTTAAGTTTCTTGTAGATTAGCTCCACACCTTCCTTGAGTTCATCGGACTTTCCGGATTCAAGGGCTCGTTCGAAATCCTCATATGCATCTAATATTTTTAAGATAAGTTGTTCGTTGGCGTAACGGATTTGATCACTTAATTGTTTTTCTGTTCGTTTTTTAAAGTTCTCGAAATCAGCCTGAAGTCTTAGTAACTGTTCTTTGTACTTTTCTAATTCCTGGTCTTTTTTAACAATTACCTCTTCCTTCTCCTTTAGTTCATCATTTTTTTCCTGGATCTGGGATTCCAATTCCTTCAGATCCTTTTGCATCTTTTTTTCGTCCTTTTTATCACTCATTTATTCACCTTTCGTGGTGGATGGGAAGATAAGTAACTTACCATTATAGTTACTATTGGTTATATAAACCTTTTGAAAATCATGGTTATAGTTACCAAAAGTTATATAAATTATTGTAACCAAACGTTATATAAACCTTTCTAAAAATAGTGATTATAGTAACTCATAGTTACCATAATATATTCGGTGTCTTAGATATTATCTGGTGTCATCATGTTTTCTTCACATTCACTGTAATTGAAATATTTTTAAAAATTGGAAGAATAGTAAGATGAACTGTTTTAAAAAAATAAGGATTTAAGATAAATCGAAGATAAAAAAAGTAAATAAAAATATTAGCACTAACTAGCACTATATAAAATACGACGATAAAGTGATAAATGATGGATTTAGAGTTATTGCTGGATGTAATGGGCTGCAAAACCCGTCGAGATATACTGGATCTTTTAAGGGATGAGCCTCGTTTTGTAAGCCAGATATCCAGAGAACTGGAGATTGGTCAGAAAGCTATAATTGAACATCTGCGTGCTATGGAAGAAGCAGGACTTCTTAGTTCTTCATTCCAAAAAATAGAGCGTGGAAGGCCAAGAAAATACTATGACATATCCCATGATGTGGAATTCCAGATTTTCATTAGTCAGGGTAACATAAGGGTAAAGTCACCTGGCCATGAATTCCAGGAACTGCAGATATTGGAGGAACGTGCCCGTAGAGGGGATGATGTTTCATCTGAATTGGAACAGCTCATCCAAAACTATGATGAGGCTAAAAAACACGCTGAAATACTTCTGAAACAGCTAGATGATAGAAAAAGAGCCCTGAAAATACGTTCCTTTAACTTGCCAGTTATGTTCGGAGATGAAGAATCTCAGGATGAGGAGCCTTGAATGGCTCCTTCTTAATGATTTTATAATCAAGTTTCGCCATTACTTCTTTTTGCATCTTAAAGCAGCTACTGCAGCCTGTCCCAGGGAAACAGAACCATCACCTGCACAACTATTCTTATGCTGGAGGAAACTGAAACCCGCATCCTCCACAACTTTTTTAATGGTCATACTAATGGCTTCATTGTAGAAAACCCCTCCTGAACCGCCAATAACTTCAACCCCCTTCTTATCCGCAGCTTCAATGGCCAGTTCTGCCAGTCCCTGGGAAACAGCCCTCTGTGCAGAGCAAGCTAGATCCCTAACGGGTTCTCCTTCCATTTTTTTCTCCAGGACATATAAAAGAATCCTTGAAGTATCTAAAACACTTCTACCGTCATTTTTAACGATTTTAATGGGTATGGGGTAAACATCTTTACCATGATAAGCTGCAGATTCCAGTTTCATAGCACACTCGCCTTCATAAGTTCTCTCTCCACAAATATGCATGGCAGCAGAAAGAGCATCAAGAACACGACCTGTGCTGGTGGTTTCTGTGAGATTGAAGTCCTTATCCAGCTGATTGGCTACCACATCCACTTCCTTTTCTCGGTGGGGGAAATAGTCAACATAACTGGTTTTCATGATTTCAACAATTTCTTCTTTATCATAAAGGGAGTATAACATGGCCATCATCATCCTGGCAGGATAACGGGTGGTTAAATCTCCTCCAGGCATTTTATGGGGTATTAAACTGGCTAATCTTTCGTATTCTGCTCCATTGGAGTAAAGGATCTCCCCACCCCAGGCACCTCCATCAGCACCATAACCCACACCATCGGCAGCAATACAGATAAGCTCATCCACACCCCAATCCATGGATAGGGCAGCAGCATGGGCATGATGATGTTGAACCTTTAAAACAGGACATTTAAACCTATCTCCCAGTTTATAGGCCAGTTTAGTGGTGAAAAATTGAGGATGAAGATCACAGGTCACCACATCAATTGAACTGGTTCGAGTAATTCTCATCATGTATTCAATTGCTTCCTGGAGGTAGAGGAAAGTCTCATATTTGGTTGTGTCTCCAATATGTTGAGATACATAACATTTACCTTCTTTAAGGAGGGAGAAAGTAACATCAATCTCCGGTCCCAGGGCCAGCACATTCAAATCCTTAGTGATGGTGGAAAAATCGTATGGTTCAGGCACATAACCCCGTGACCTGCGGATGAATGCCAGATCACCACCACGGAAGCGCACCACACTATCATCGCATCGGTTTACAATCTCACGGTTGTGTAATAAGAAATAATCAGCCACATTTTCCAGTTTATTTATTATTTCCTGATTCTGGGTTAGCATGGGCTCTCCCGGCATGTTAGCAGAGGTCATGATATAAGCTGGTGTATCAGTGTAGCTGAAAAGCAGATGATGCAGTGCAGAGTAGGGAAGCATCACCCCTAAATTATGTAGATCCGGAGCAACATAAGGGGATAAATAGTAACTTTCACTCTTTTTGAGCACAACAATGGGCCTACTCCGGGATAATAGTGTTTCCTCTTCAAAATCAGCCACCTCTGCAAAGGTACGAATGGTGCCAATAGAGGGGGACATGCAGGCGAAGGGTTGGTTCATTCTACCCAGCCTCTCACGCATTTTGACAACTGGCAAGTCATCAAGGGTATTGGCCACCAGATGAGTACCCCCAATGCCCTTTATAGCCAGTATATTACCTTCATCTAAGAGTTCAGCCGCATTTTTAATGGGATTTTCCGAATCCATCCGTTCTTCATGGTAAAGGAAAACTTCAGGGCCGCACACCGGACAGCAAGTAGCCTCAGCATGGTAACGCCGGTCTTCCGGGTTCTGGTATTCCACTCTACACTCCGGACAAAGTGGAAATTCCTCCATGGAAGTTCGCTCACGGTCGTAGGGAATAGATGTGATAACTGTGAAGCGTGGCCCGCAATCAGTACAGGCAGTGAAAGGATAACTGTAACGTCTATCCCCCTCTTTCATCACTTCAGCCAGACAATTATCACAGGTAGCCACATCAGGAGGTATAACCGAGGATCCGGAGAAGTTAGCTGAGCTTTCCCGTATCTGAAAATCAGTGAAATCCGGTGTAATATTCTCCTCGCAGCGCTCAATTTTCAATGAATCAATCTTGGATATAGGCGGTTTTTTAACCTTTAAATCATTTAAAAAGGTTTTAATATCTTTTTCATCACCCTCAACTACTATTTCAACCACATTGCCAAGGTTACGTACATATCCATTAAGTTCCAGGTTCCGGGCTAGTCGGTAGACATTTGGTCGGAAGCCAACTCCCTGTACAATTCCCTGGACAATTATGCATGCTTTTTTCAATTTAGAGCCTCTTATTCTAATTTTAAACAGATTAAACATTAATTCGTAATAATCGGAAGTCTAGATACTTTTCTTTAAGATTAATTTTATTGCAGTTAAATTTTTTATTCAGGTAACATAGATAAATTCCCAAACCAAATAAATCTTCTTTCGCATTATGAACCTATAAGGATTAGATTTCATACCAGTTCCATTCAACTTTTTATTTGATTTTGAGCAATTTATAAGTGGAATAAATCTGCATGTAATGACTCCTTGCAGCCTAATGGTGCTAAATATAAATTTTTTTATTAATTTAGATTGATCAAAAAGATTATTATAAGATAAAACCTCAGATTCTGTTTTTTTCATGGTCAAAAAAGTTCAACTGGTCTTCTATAATATCACTGAGGCTGTATTCAATTTTTCCACCAATTTTCTGAATTTTTTCATTACTGGAAAGGATCAGGGGAATTTCTGCGGGTCTGAACCGGTTGGGATTGAATTCGATAAGCACCTTCCCCTGGCTGCTGTTAACAATAATACCCTTATCAGGGATGGTGAATTCAAGTTTACCTTCCAGCATCAGCTGATCTACCCGGGTTTTAACAAATTTTACTCCGAAAAAGGGATTGTTATTTAGTTCCGTGGGGTTATCAACAGTTTTACCACCCTTAATAGATTCAATACTGCTAATAGTCCAACCAGCCTGTTCCAATCCCAATAATATATAACTGAGGACCGAGTTGGTTCTCATGGATCCCTGATTATAAACTTCACCTTTCTGGCCTTTATCAGCCAGTAGAAGATATCCTTTTATAATATCATTCACATGGGACCAGTCACGGAAGGCATTAAGGTTTCCGATAACAATACGGTCTGATTCTCCATATTTAAGTCTCATAATCTGGCTGGTGATGACGGATGTGACAAACATCATTCCCCTACCAGCACCTTCATGGTTAAATGCCCGTGACACCACAGTATCCAGACCATAAGACTGGTGATAATTTTGCATCAAGTAATCTCCGTACACCTTGGATACTGCATATGGTGACAGGGGACGGAGGGGATTGCTTTCCTTAACTGGTAATTCTGGAATGTTTACAGGTTCCGGGAAAACTGTCTTATGCTGTTGTTTAACACGCAGGTACTGTTCCTCTGAGGATATGACCATACCATATTCATCACCTGAACCAGCAAACACAATCTTAGTATCCAGATCCTTTATGCGCACGGCTTCTAAAAGGTTCAAAGTTCCTATGCAATTAATATTCTGAGTTTCCAGGGGTTGGTGGAAGGAGAATTCAACAGATGATTGAGCTGCCAAGTGAAAAATAAAGTCAGGTTGGGAATTATCAAGAGCATTGGCCAGGGAAGTTATATCCGTAAGATCACCTTCCAACAGGATCAACTTATCTTCAATACCCTTGTCAATTAAGTTTTTTTCCATGGCATCAATGTCCTCAGGCCTTACAAAACCATATACATCTGCACCACTATCTAAAAGCTCTTTTGCTAAATAAGACCCAACAAAACCGTTAGCCCCTGTTATCAGAACATTTTTTTCATTCCAGTTCATATATATCTTCCTAAAACCTCTAAAACCTTAATATTTAGGTTTGACACTGATATCATAATTCAAATATCAGAATTTCCCCGTGTATATCAAATCATGATGTAAATTAAACTTAGTGAATTATCTAATTAAATAATTCTTTTTGGAACCCATATTTTAATAGTAATATATGCAAAAATATAAAATTCAATGACTGATTATCTGAATAAACATCTGATTTTGATAATTACCAGCATATCTTCATTTTTAACACCTTTCACTGGATCAGCTCTCAACATTGCCCTTCCTTCGATTTCTAATGAACTAGCCAACAATGCAATTTTGTTAAGTTGGCTGCCACTGTCTTTTTACCTGGTAACAGCCGTTTCCACCATTCCTCTGGGGAGGATTGCAGATATATATGGTATTCGTAAGATATTTACCTATGGGGTGATAATTTTCACATTATCTTCTTTTCTAGCTGGTTTGTGCATGTCCATGGAAATTCTAATAGTTTTCAGAGCACTTCAGGGTATGGGGAGTGCTATGATGCTGGTAACTGGATTGGCAATGTTAGTTGTAATATTTAAAACAGGGGAGAAAGGTAAGGCTATTGGGATTAACAGTGCTGCAGTTTTTATGGGAATGTCATCCGGGCCATTAATAGGTGGTTTTTTAACACAGTTTATTGGATGGAGGAGCATTTTCTTCACAACAGCGATATTGGGATTAATAGCAATTCTTTTTTTCCAAAAAACTGGTGATAATAAATTCAATGTAAAATCTGCTGGTAAATTTGATATCAAAGGTTCTCTAGTTTTTAGTTTAACTCTGTTAATTCTACTAATTGGATTTTCCAATATTTACACTGATCCAGGGAAAATAATGGTTTTAACTGGATTAATAGGCATTCTAAGCTATGTTTTCCTGGAATTGGAAGGGAAAATTAATGTTTTGAACCTGAACATATTATTAAAAAGCAAAAATTTCATTATGGGGAACATAGCCATTTTCATAAGCGTAATTGGATCAGTTGCTGTGGCATTTCTTCTAAATCTCTATTTACAGTATATAAAAGGATTAGATCCTGGTTCTGTGGGGATAATTTTAACAATACAACCACTGTGCATGATCTTAATATCTCCCTTAGCCGGAGAACTTTCAGACAGATTTAAAGGCGAAATAATAGGATTAATAGGTCTAACTATATCTAATATATCCCTTTTTTCATTGGCATTCATCAATTCTTACACCAATCTAAATTTAATACTGTTCTATTTGGCCCTTCTGGGTATTGGTTTAGGATTATTCTCTGCACCCAATACCCATGCTATTTTAGGGAATGTGAAACCAAAGTTCTATGGAGTGACCTCGGCCATGGTCAGCACCATGCGAATGACTGGACAAACCTTCAGCATGTCCTTAATAATTCTAATATTTTCCAAATATCTGGGTTATGGTCAAATAATCCCTGAAAACTATCCTTCACTTCTTTCTAGCATCCAGATAATTTTCTTTATCATTGCAATCATTTCATTGGGTGCTGTGTTTGCCTTGGGGATATTATGTTGGAAGTATTCTTGAAAATTTAACCTCTCAAATTATTATAAAGAACCAGTAGAATCTTTAAACTATAAAAAACTGCCTTTAAAAATAAATACTCCTCAATATATAGTGCGCGTGGAATGCAACTGTTTTAAATGTTCTAGTATGATATAAATAAAATATACTGGTGAGGCATGATGATATGAAGAAAATACTTCAGGAACTAGTCAAGGGTCATATATCAATGGAAGAAGCTGAAAAACGGCTTAAAATCATGCAAATAGATGAATTAGGAGATTTTGCTAAAATAGACTCTGCTAGGGATATTCGAACTGGTTTTCCTGAAGCAGTTTTCGCCGAGGGAAAGGATGACGAAGAACTGGTAGAGATAATCCAGGGATGTTCGAAACAGAGAAGGGTGCTGGTAACTCGTTTAGAAGACGAAAGGTACCAAAAAATCAAAAAAGAACTTGAATTTCTTCAAAAAGAAGGGTTTAAAATAGAATACAATCACAAAGCCCGAATTTTACTCCTTAAAGATCATGAAATAGAAAAACAGGGAAAAATTGGAATAATCACTGCCGGCACCTCAGACATACCAGTAGCCGAAGAAGCTCGTGTGGTGGCTGAGGAAGCAGGGTGTGAAGTTTTAACATCTTATGACGTGGGAGTGGCAGGTATACACAGATTATTTTCCCAGATACGGCGTATGTTGGAAGAAGATGTGAAGGCCATAATTGTAGTTGCAGGCATGGAAGGAGCACTACCCTCAGTGGTTGCCGGACTGGTGGATATTCCAGTAATTGGAGTTCCCACTTCAGTAGGTTATGGGGTAGGGGCAGGGGGATTCGCAGCCCTTAATGCCATGTTACAATCCTGTGCCCCGGGAATAGCCGTGGTAAACATTGATAATGGATTCGGAGCAGCAGTATTCGCCGCAACTGTAGTAAAACAAACAATTAATGGCTAGATTTGGTATGGGGTTGTGCTTTCAAATTAATAACTATCATTGAATGTTTGTTTTAAGGGTTCTATATCGGATTTTTGGGTTAGGTGTAATTGAGGATTATTAATAATTTGAGGTAATAATTCTGGGGGATGGATTAGATTATGAATGCAGTATATTATTAAAAGATTATTTTAAGGGATAAAATAGACCTTGAAGTACAGTAGATAATCCCAGCTAAAAATAATAAAGCTCAAATAGAGGATTACAAAAATCATTGCGTACCATTTTTCGTTTTGAAGGTTGAATTTTCCAGTGTGGAGTAACCACTGTAATAAACTGGTTAAAATAACCATTAAGATGATTGCAAATCCAATTCCAAATAAAACATCCGAAAGATAATGGACCCCCACCAAAATCCGGCTAAAAGCCAGCGATATGGCGTAAATAAGAATTATCAATGCTAAACATATCTTCATCCAACTTCTTTTGAATGTGGCATCATCAGTCAAAAAACAGATTATCAGTGGCAGCGTCCCTGCAAATGACTGGAAGGCATGTCCAGAGGGAAACGAGAACCCGCTGGAGTAATATAGGGCATTAAGATCTAGATGTGCCACTTGCGGCCGCGGACGTGCAAAAAAATCCTTTAGAATGGGGTCTACAATAGGATTGCCAATAGCCAATATCATAATGGATAAAAAGAACACTAAGCGATATTTTTTCAAGATTTCAACCTTGAAAGATGCTAAATAAACGGTCAGAAGAGGCAATCCAACAAGATAAAGCATATATTTGGTATAAATATACCAGAAATCTGCAAAAAACGGATTAGTGCGCAGGGAATTAAAACTGGCCACTAAGTAATAATCAAATCCATAGCTCAAATAGGCAATAAAAGCAATTATCCATAAAATAAAGGCAAATAATAGTAAAATCAGCTTCTTCTTGGTTCCAAACTCAAATAATTTCAGTTGAGAATTATTAGGGGGGTTAATGTCCATTTACAATCACATGTTGAATTGATAAAGGAGATGGTGTTGGTCAGATTGAAATACTACATATTGGATGGTTAATTGGATATTAAATCTATTAAGGTTAGTTTCCCTAATTTTCATCAGAGTCACAGTATTTCTTTCCCCACTCGCATAAAGAGTCTAAAATGGGAAGTACAGACTCTCCCTTGGGTGTAAGGGAATACTCCACTTTAGGGGGAACTTGTGGATAAACTTTTCTATTGATTATCCTGTCTTTTTCCAGTTCTCTAAGGGTTTTGGTAAGCATTCTCTGTGTAATATCCGGTAATTTCTTATTTATCTCACTAAACCTCAATTTCCCGTCCTTTAATGAACACAAAACCAATGATTTCCATTTACCACCTATCTGGTTAATGGCAGCTTCTACTGAACAGATATATTCATGGTTTTCACCATTAACGGTCATTTTATCACCCCCTGAACTAAGAGCGCAGTGACTAAATGCATATCAAAATATATTTTTGATATTGTTATCAGACTAGTTAATGATATAATTTATGATAGTAAGTATACTTTTTGTAAGTATATATGATTATTGTCAGTACATATTTTATATACTATTACTTACCTTTTTATATTGTTAATATGTTGAGGTGAAAAAATGCAAGTAAAATTCGATTTACAACATTTCTGCTGTGGTCCTAAAGGATGTGAATTAGAAGTAGTATACGGCGAAATGATGGATGCAGAAGATTAATAGATTTTTTTTATTAAATAAAAATTTCTATTCTTCTATTTTTTTTATTTAAACTCTAAGTGTTTTATTTGAAGTTTTATTTGAAGTTTGTTAAATTTTAATGGCATTTATTTAATCCTGTTGCCATTCATTTTTTTCTTTCTTCCGTGCGGACAGATATAAATGCACAATCCACAAACATTCCATTCTTCACCAGAACCCAAGTATTCTTCGCACTTACGGGCATCGTAACGCACATCTCTGTTTTCATCTTCATGAAAGGGAGCACCGGTGAATGCAGAAACAGGACAGATATCCACGCAGCCGGTGCAGTTCCCACAGTGATCATTCATTTTCTTCCCAGTGACTTTCAGTGGTGCATCGGTGGGAATGGTAATCCACCGCACCCTGGGGCCTGCTTGAGGGGTGATGAGAAGGCAACTTTTCCCAATCCAACCGTGTCCTGCCAGATTAGCTGCCAACTTATGGGAGATAACTCCACAGATCCGCTCGTCATCATATCGCTGAGAAGCAGGTATGGGAAGAGCCCTGAAACCTGCACTCTGAACACAACTGCTTAAACGTGAAGCCAGAAGGTCAAGTCTCATGTTTATAATTTCATAACCGTGATGGCGGTAGTTTAATGCCACGGAACGTTCTTCTCTGTGGGGAAGCTGATCTACAATACTGTCCATGATTCTCATGCCCAATGAAATAGCCCGGGGATAGGAAGCAACTTCATCACCACCCTGATCCCGGATAAAATCATGGGCAGATGAAAGGTCAGCCACACCATAAAAATCAGCACCTTCAAGAGAGGATATTTCTCGCAGATTCTGATCTAATTCTTCAATATCCATCTTGATGCCTTCATAACTCTTTTAGTAACTAAATTTAGCTTATTCTCTATATCCTTTCTTCACTTGTAAATTATTATTCATGTATTCAATTATCTATTTCAGCAGGATTATTATAAAAATCCAAACATTATAGAGGTGATTCAGATAAATAACGCTTCTTTAAAAGTGCATTTGTCAAAGATGACCTAATCTAGTGATTTTTCCACAACAGTTTCCACAATTTAAAATCCTTTTATGTATTTAATTATGGTTTATTTTGTCGTATAATTGTTATAATTGCACTCATATAATACTATAAATAGATATGATTGAATATAGTAAGTTAGGTGTTCCAAATGGAAGTTAATGTTATTAATTTCAAGGATAAATTCTCTAAAATAGATGAGTTACATTCTTACAAGGTTATTGCTCAAATGAATAATTACTATTTCAAAATTGTTAAAGCTAAAAGAGATTTTATATGGCATAGCCATCCAGAGACTGATGAAGTATTCTTGGTTATTCAGGGGAACCTACAAATTGATTTGAGGGATAAAACATTATATTTGAAGGAAGGAGAAATGGCAGTGATTCCAAAGGGAATTGAACATAAACCTTCGTGTGATGAAGAATGTCATGTATTGTTAATAGAACCATCAGACACTCTTAATACTGGTGATGCTGGAGGAGACCTAACAGATGAAAATGTTGAATGGATATAATCTAGATCTCTCCCATCTTTTCGATAGGATAGACGTTTATTTTAATTGTCAGATTTCATCCCACCATATCCTATGACATTTCAATCATTTGTTTTATGCATGGATCTGTGTATGGGTTTAAACCTTCATAGATTCTATGTGGATAGATGAATTGAGGTACTCATTCATTTGTAGTTTCAATTGTAATGTGCCTCCGAATAGTTACAGCATTCTTAAAAAGGATATATCCTTTATCTAGGCTACGAATACCATCTGTTCCACTATTTAGTTTCAAATCTCTTTTAATATTTCATCAAACTCCGAATCACTTAAAACAGGTTTTATACCTTCAAGAGATACTTCTTCTAAAAGATTAGCATATCTCATGCCCCTAGTACGTTCAGCCATAATTGGTTCCTTCAATTTATGAACCCTCAAAATCCACACAAAACCTTTTTTATTATGAAGGTAAGATTTAACATGGTCATTAGTCCAGATGTGAAACTTAGATAGGCCTCCAATCCTAGTAATAGGTTTTTCTATAATAGCTTCAAGTCTGGCGTAATATTTTATTTCCATTTTTTTATCATCAATAGTAGGTAAAGCGTTTTCTTCAACAAAGGATTGATATTCCTTTTTGAAACTATCTAAAGAACCTTCTTTTAATGCATAACTAATTGTAGGGTATAAGATGAATTCTTGGAGATTAGTTTTATATTTCCTGATAAGAATAGATTGTTTACCTTGTCCTAATGCTTCTACTGTAGCATTCCATTCATTGAGGCACTTCTTTATTTTTACCATGTAATAATCCCCCTAACTTGTACATAATTTTAATAATAAATATGATACTATAACAAATTAAGTATTTAGATTAGCTGGGGAGATGGTGATTGTAAATGTCTGATTCACTTGTAGAAGCTTTGCCAAAAATCTTAAAGCAAGGAAAACGAGAAGCACAAAGAATTTTAGACGGACTTTCAAAAAAGAATAGAATCACGTTACAAACAAATGAATTAGTTTTACCTTCTAAGGATAGCTCAGGTTTGTATAGAGGCCAGATAAAGGATATTGACGATAATGATTGGTTTAACCGATTAATTTATGGAGATAATTTGCTAGCTATGCAAGCTTTACTAGCGGGTGACAATAATTCACCCTCTCTTAGAGGTAAAATTGATTTGATCTATATTGATCCTCCATATGACTCAAAAGCAGATTATAGGACCAAAATACAATTACCAAATGTTGATATTGAGCAAAGACCCACAGTTATCGAACAATTTGCATATTCGGATACTTGGAAAGATGGAACCGCAAGTTACCTTCAGATGATGATCCCTCGACTTATTTTGATGAGAGAACTTCTTTCTGAGCAAGGTTCAATCTATGTGCATATTGATTGGCATGTTGGTCATTACTTAAAGGTTATTATGGATGACATATTTGGTAAGGATAACTTTGTTAATGAAATTGTTTGGTCATATGGAAAGATGGCTTCTTCATCGAAGAAATTTCTTGCGAATCACGATGTAATTTATTTCTATAAGAAATCTAACGATAATTATTTCATTCCTGTTAAAAATAAATTAGATAAACCAGTTAAACGTTTAGCAAGAGAAATGGTAGATGGAAAATTAAAAAATGCAAGAAACCCAGATGGCTCTGTTAAATATGTGATGATAACTGAGAAACTAGTAGATGATAACTGGGGAGACATTCCTAGAGTTATGCCTGCAAGTGGAGAATTCATAAATTACTCAACACAAAAACCTGAAAAGCTTATTAAGAGAATGATTGATTCTTCTTGTCCGGAAAATGGGATTGTTGCTGATTTTTTTGCAGGTAGTGGTACTACTGGGGCAGTTGCAGAAAAACTTGGAAGAAAATGGATATTATCAGATTTAGGAAAACCAGCGTGTATGATCACAAGGAAAAGAATGATAGATTTGAATTCTAAGCCATTTCTATTCCAATCTATTGGTGATTATCAGAAAGAACAATATGAAAAGTCGGAATTTAGAACAATTAGAGATTTAGCTCATGTAATCATTAACCTTTATGGTGCCACTCCATTCCCTGCTAATGAAGGTGCTCCAGCTAATGCAGGTTATATCAAACAATCGAGAACTCTCGTTGTTGTTGATTCTCCTTCTAAAATGACTGGTTATAATACTCTAAGAAGGGCTCAAGAGTTTAGAAACTCGTTTGCAGGAGGTTGGAAAAAGGTAGTAGTCTTGGGATGGAACTTTGTATCAAATATCGGAGAGATCATAAGTAGCTTAGATGACAAGAATCTTGAGGTTCTTGTAATTCCTGCTGATTTATTAGACACTTTAAAGACTAAAGCGAAGTATAAGAAATTAATTCAGTCAGGTAAGGTAAGGTTCTCTTCTCTCCAGTATTTAACTGTTAAACCTGTTCAAAAATCAGATTATGATTCAAATAATGATAAGATAACTGTGGAGCTAGATAATTATATATTACTTTCTCCAGATGCCCTCCCCCTTGATGAAAAAAACAAAGCTTTATTGGAGAATGTTATTAAAGAGGATCCTCTTAGCCTTATTGAATATTGGAGTATTGACCCTGATTATGATGGTGAAGTTTTCCGTAGTAAGTGGCAGGATTACCGTCAAAATGTTGCTAATGATAATGATCCGTTCCGGGTGATTCGTAAGGCAGAATTAATCATTCCTAAGGAAAATAGGAAAAGAAAAATCTGTGTTAAGGCTGTTGATGTGTTTGGTTTTGAAAGTGCGACCGTGGTAGAGGTGGAATAATTATGTCTAGGATGACACACCAAGGTACCAGGGATATTCCCTTATTATTCGCCAGGGAATTGACTAATAAAGTGAACAGGGCTTGGAAAGATGGATCATTTATAGAAAGTGTAACTCCGATAACAAAGGATTTGTTGAGGTTCTGGTTTACTGAAGCATTTTGTGATACACGAAAGTTCAATTTCCACGAAGGTCAAAGACAAGCTATTTTGAACACGATATATCTTCATGAGGTAATGGGTGTTAGTAATGTGATGGATATGTATAAATCTATTCGCCCTGAGTTACTTAGTGAGATGAATCTTCTGGATCTGGAGAAAGACAAATACAAACATCCTAAATATGCTATTAAGATGGCTACAGGTACTGGTAAAACATGGGTTATGCATGCATTGCTCCTCTGGCAGTTTTTAAATGCTAAACATGAAAACGAACCTTCTGGAAGATATTCTAAGAATTTCTTACTTGTTGCACCGGGATTGATTGTTTATGAAAGACTTTTAGATGCATTTTTAGGAAAAGAGCAGGTGGATGGTACTAGAGACTTTGATCAATCAGACTTCAAGACCTTTGAGAAGTTATTTGTACCTCCAGCATATAAGGATATTATTTTTGGATTCATACAATCTAATGTAGCTCGCAAAGAAGAAATAGGAACTAAAGTAACTGGTGAAGGCCTTATTGCTATCACTAATTGGCATTTATTGGCTGAAGAGGAAGAAAAATATAGTGATAAATCTCCAATTGAGGATCCCACAGCAGTCATTAAAGATGTTCTTCCAATCACTCCAGGGAAAAGAGCTGGTAATGCTTTAGATTCTTTAGACAGCCAGTATCTTAGGGGAAGAGAAGTAGAATATCTTGCTAATTTACCAGATTTAGTTGTATTTAATGATGAAGCTCATCACATTCATGAAGTGAAACGTGGTGGAGAAATATTTGAAGTGCAATGGCAAAGGAGTTTGTTAAAGATATCTGAGCCTAAAAATGAGAATTTTATTCAAATAGACTTTTCTGCAACTCCTTACAGTGTCACAGGCAGTGGACAGAAACGTACTAGGCATTTCTTCCCTCACATAGTTGTTAATTTTGACCTAAGAACATCCATTAGGCACGGGTTGGTTAAAACCATAGCTTTGGATAGGAGAAAAGAAGTTGCCACCATGAAACTTGATTTCAAAGCCATTAGGGAAGGTAAAGACGTTGTGGGTTTGTCTGATGGGCAGAAAATCATGCTTAGAGCGGGTTTACAAAAGTTAAATATCCTTGAAAGAGAATTTGTTGATCTAACTTCCAACGAAGAGGGTGTTTCCAGTAAACATCCGAAGATGATGGTTATTTGTGAGGATACTAAGGTTGCTCCTTTTGTAACAGACTTCTTGATTAAATCAGAGGGTTTATCTGAAGATGATGTGATGGAGATTCATTCAGATCGTAAAGGTAACATACCTCAGAAAGAGTGGGATGAAACCAAACAGCGATTATTTAATATTGACAAACATAAGAGTCCAAGAGTCATTGTTTCTGTTCTTATGTTAAGGGAAGGTTTTGATGTTAACAACATCTGTGTTATTGTTCCATTAAGATCAACTACTTCGTTTATACTCTTGGAACAGACTATTGGTCGTGGATTAAGGTTAATGTGGAGAGAACCTATTTTCGAAGAAGTTAAAGCTGAGAATAGGATACGATTATTGGATAAAAAGGAAGAACCCATAAATTATTTGGATATATTGAGTATTGTGGAACATCCTGCGTTCATAGAATTTTATGAGAAGTTAATTGATGAAGGTACAGTGGGAACTGCTGAAAAACCACCAACTGAACGCGAGAACATCTTAGGTGACATTATTAATGTTGGATTGAGGGAAGATTATGAGAAATATGATTTTTATTGGCCCTTAATTATCCGTGAAAGTGAGGAAAACCTCGCACCTACGGAATTATCATTCGAGAACATGGAATCATTTCCGGTTGCCTTGGAAGATTTGAAGCAATTAGTTCCCAAGAAGGGTGATGTTTTTTATTCTGAGGAGGTTACTGTTAGGACTAGGTTTGGAGAGTATTCTGTAACTGCGGATATATTTAATGCTAATAGTTATAATGAATTCCTAGCCAAACTGGTAAAGGGTGTAACTTCTATGTTGATACCCATGGGTCGTAAAAGGAAAAAATCGTTCCCTATGATGCAAATTAACAATGCAGAAATAGCCAAACTTACTGATGATTATATACGGCATAGATTGTTTGATCAATATTTTGATCCGATGGTTGATGATAATTGGAGGATACTCTTTTTATCTGAGTCCAAGATACTATCGCATATCATTAAAAATGTCAGCAAAGCAATCTATGAGATGCAGAACAATGTGGATGTCACGGAAGCAGAAGTAATCAAAAAACCATTTTCCGATGTAGCAGAAATAAAAATGAGGGAGAACTTCTCTCTAGACATTTCCAAGGCTATATATGAAAAATTAGCTTATCCTTCTCATAGAGGAGGATTTGAAAAAGCATTCATGGAGTTCATTGACAAAGATTCAGAAGTTCATTCTTTTATTAAAATCAACGAAGTTTATCATGACTTTGCTCATATTACTTATATCAGAGAAGATGGACTTTTATCTCATTACTATCCGGACTTCTTAGTGCGAACATCTAATAAGGTGTATCTTGTTGAGACAAAAGCTGAAAAAGATGTTAAAAATCCTGATGTTCAGCAAAAGAGAAGAGCCACTATTGACTGGATAGATAAAATTAACCAACTTAAACCAGAAGATAGGCTTTACTCCCAATGGCATTACGTTTTACTTGGTGAGAACACTTTCTATGAGCTAAGTGAAAAGGGTGCCGATACTATTGATATCCTTGAATATGAGAAGAAAACAAGAGGGCAGATTGAAGGTACTTTAGAGGATTATTTTATCTAAATCATTTGCACGCATTTGAATCATCAAATTAAATGTTAAAATAAGTCAAGATAGTGCAGGGGAAGGGATTCGAACCCTTGAAGGCCTACGCCAATAGGCCCTGAACCTATCCCCTTTGACCGCTCGGGAACCCCTGCTTATACCATGCATAGTTAAAGATCACTTAAAAGTTTTCTTATCTTGTTTGTACTTATATATTTAGTGTGTGTGGAGTCTATAAATCAGGAAGATGAATAGGTTGTTCTAAAACGAATCCCCGAATTTCAGCTGGCTCTGGCAGGTCATATATAATTTCTTCATGTTCAATGAGGGTGTGAGGAAGATTTTCAAATCGCCCCACGCACTCACATTTCTCGATATCCTCTTTCAGAGGTAAAAGCAAGTTTTGGTGAAAGTTTTGGTGACAATCATGACATCTCATCACTTTTTTGGCCCCTGAACATCTCCCTCTTTTGGCCAGTGGCTCTCTATCCACCTCTTACAATACCCTTGAAAAATCAAACACAGTTGCTGATAGAGGTTCTAATTCCATAGGCATCCAGAAGGATTAAGCTCCCCAATTTCTTCTTCTTTAATACTCCCACTAACATAATATTCTCCCATGTTTGAAGCCTCTAAGATCCAATTCCCATCTTGATTCACAGATAAAATGGTGAAATCTCCCCTTCTGGATGATGGTGTGTCCAATCGCACTGTGTGGAGTTTTTCACCCCGTGCTCTGGCCACATTCAAAATTCAAACACTCAAATTTTTCATCACATTAATCGAATTCTTAATTTAAGGTTGATAAACCGCATAAAAACCATCAGTGTCAGCGTAAACTGGTTTAAATCCGAACTTTTCTGCCTTTGCCATGGTTTTTTTAATGTAATCTCTTCCCCAGGCAGTTATGGCATCAGCACATTCCAGACGGTACCATCTGAAACGAGAATAACCGTAAACTCCGTACATGGAATTGGCCAGCCTTTTCAAAGCTTCCTGCTGCACATTGAGGATCCTCTTTTCCTCTTCATCCTCTGATTCTTTCATCATGGTTTTAAGACGCACCCTTTCCTTTAGTATGTTGCCTATAATTGATGGAACAAAACCAGGTGGTTCTTTAAGAAATTTGTATCCTCCTTCAGGGGAAATATGACATTTTTGAGGGTCACATTCTTTCACAATAGTGTCTGGGGAGACATTTTTGGATATGATGATGCTGGGGTACAGGCTGCGAAAATCGAAGTAAACAATGTTTTCATGGAGTCCTTTAACCGGATCCTTCACATAACCTCCGGCAGCCCTTTTACCTCTCCGATTTGAATACTGGGATGCTGAAGGCTTGTTAGGCACCACTTCACCCTGTTCGTAGGCTTTGCGGATGAGATACCATTCCACCAGCTGACCAGTGGCCATACGGGCCACATCAAAAAATGGTTGACCCACAATTCGAGTAATTTCCAGGGGTAATGGTAACATTTTCTCCCCAATTTCAGTAACTGCTACAGCATCATCCAGAGAGTACTTATGGAGTGTTTCCAGTTTCTCGCCACCCTCTTCCCAGTACTGGTATATCTCATCCCCGGGAATATCCTCTTTTTCCCGTCCAAAAAGCTCCAAATAAACTCTATCTAATGTATAACGGTCTAGTTGGAGGTAACGGCGCATGATAAGGTAAAGATCAACATGAACTCTTCCTTTAACCAGCGCAGCATTGGCAAAACCTCTTTTAATGAATTTAAGGGAAGAACCATCAGTTCCCAGGTTTAGAGGAATGTCTAGAATTGCAGCCCGGTCTTTGATATAGGGAAAATCAAAGTTGTCAGAGTTATAACCAATGATAATGTAGGGGTTTTCTTCCTCTACAATTTCAACCAGCCTTTTAATCATTTCAGCCTCACTTTCTACAGTTTCTACAAAATCCAAGCGAGATTCAGCAGTGGATAGCACCTTCCGCAATCCATGGTTAGTGGAGAGGCTGATCATAATTATGGGATCTCTTTCTGAGTTAGGCATTCCCTGGGGGTTGTAAACTTCAATATCCAGACTTAATGTTTTAAGATTGGGGAATTCAGAGCTAATGGGGCGAATTTCACCTTTCAAATCAACTATACAAGTTTTACTATCTGGAGGTATTTCTTTTACTTGGAGGGAATCTACAGTTTCAACTTCCACTTCCACCTCTGCCATGGGAAACAATCCCTTATCTATCAGATATCTCCGATAAAATGGAATATCATGTTCTCTGATTTCCTTAACCTCTGATAAATCTCTTATTTTATCTCTTAATTTGGGCACATCTTGGGGATGTTTCAAAGTGACTTTTAAAAAATCTTTATCACGGGCCAGGTCTTTCTTTTTCACTTTTTCAACTTTCAGAATTTCCATTTTCTCTATTTGCTCCTGGCAGGCATCAAGGTCATGAGGCATTACATAGATGTAGGGTTTGAATCCATCATCCAGCACGATAATGGGATTCTCCTCCTTATCATTTTTTTCTGTTCCAAAAAGCCTGATCACGGCTTTTTCGTCTTGGGTAATATAATCAATGTCCAGAAGTACCATTTTTTTGATTTCCATACGATCCTCTAATTTATTATAATGAAGGTATATAATTTGTTGAATGAGAAATCCAGCAAATTTCCATAGATTTAAGCAGTAAAATGCTAATAACAATAATAGGATGTTTTTTTTTAAATCCGAAAGAAGAATGGTTGCTAATATGTACTATGTTTTCTTAATCTGTTATCCAATACTATTCAATCCCTTGAATTCTCAATTTATTCCATCAAAAAAATATGATTAAGTGAACATTATTGTGTTTAAAATCATACCATCAAGATTAATTCGTCATATATTGCAACTGTATAAAAATGTTGATTAAAATATAACTTGGCAGAGTCATAACATTTGCCCAACTTCGCCATACATTTCAAGTGTAAATATTGTTAATGAATAACAACATTGTAAATTTCTTCATATTATTAATCCCGGGTAACTGAAATTTAATTATTTAGAATATTCTAAGGGAGTAAAAGATTAAATGCATCTTCAAAAAATGAATAAGGAAAAACATGACTCCTTAATGGTTTCAAAACTTATCTATGAGGCTGATGTGGATACATTCAATTTTTTCTTCGGTAACCAGGAGAATGCATCTCGGAAACTCCAGAAACTGGTGGCTGCCGGGAACAACAGTCTGGGTTATGAGCAGATTTACGTGGCAACCAATGAAGACTCCCGTATTCTAGGAGTTATGGTCTATTCAATTGGGAAAATAGATAAAATAAAAGAATTAAAGGTTCTATTCAAAAATCTTAATATTTTAGATTCATTGAGATTTATAATGCTTGAAATACTGGACAGTATTTTTATGTCTGATCTGGATGATGATGACTACTATTTTGCCATAGTAGCTGTTGATGAGCAAGCAAGAGGACAGGGAATCGGTTCATTTATCTTAGAAGAAGGCATAAAAATTGCCCGGAAAAAAGGTTGTAAAAGGGCTGTTCTGGACGTTGACATAGAAAATGAGGGTGCTTTAAGGTTGTATGAAAGATTCGGTTTCAAAAAATTTAAAGAAAAAATTATATCAATATTCGGGTGGAAGAAAGGGGCTTATAATATGGAATATCTGCTTGAAAATTAGAGAACGCTTTATTGACTATATTTTTGCATTTTATGGTGTTGAAAGATAAAGGTAACCACAGATAAGTTTTTATATTCCAAAAAAACTAGTTCACAGTCAATTTTTTTTAACTCAAGAAAAACTAAATTGTCTTTTGTTTTATTCTCTAATAATTTATTCTCTAATTATCATTTAACTAAAGACTTGATTTTTTTGAAATTAATAAGGAGGATGAGTTTTTTCCATACTCTGTTAATCTGTCAACTCTAACCATCAAACAATAATTATCATATTTTTAATTTAAACTATAATACTGATCAAAAACTATTTATATAATAACTTGCTTATTTATCGATTAGTTGATATCGGTTAATCGATAAATGTGATGTGAAAAAGTCAAAAAATTAGGTTAAATCTCATTTAACTGATATCATAACATCAAATTTTCGATCTTAAATCGGTTATACGATAAAAATACTGTCAAAGGAGGTACTGGTTCAAAATGTGGGATGCCTTTAGAAATCTGCACAGAGAATTTCATGAGAGAATAGAGGAAATGCAAAGATTCGGAGGTTTGAGAATCTGGATATTGCATGTAATTGATGAACATGGTCCTGCAAATGGTGTGGAAATTATGGATGGGATTCAGGCTCACTACGAGGCAATAGAACGTGCGGCACCATTTGACCGTGTGTCCTGCCGAGGCCCCAAACGCAGGACACCCCGGCCTTCACCAGGCTCAGTGTATCCTATGCTTAAAAAAATGGTTGAAGAAGGTTTAATCAACAAACTTGACGATGGAAAATATGAACTAACTGAAAGAGGACAGGAGATAGTTTATAAAATAGGGGGACGTTTCGGATTCCATAAAAAAATGGACCGTGGGGAATTATCCATAAGAAAAGCACTCACAGAAATCGAAGGGTATATCTCATATTTAGAGGACATAAAAGAAGAAAAACTGGCTTCTCATAAAAATTTAATAGCAGAATTAAGCGAAAGACTCAAAAAAATGGAAGAATCACTTCCAGATAAATAAATCACCTTCCAGATGATTCACATAAATAAATTTACAATTGTCTGGATTCCATTTTAAAACTTTCTGGAAGATGGATGATAAAAAAATTCACTGGCTTAGCTTGGGCTATGATTCTCCTTAGATTCTTGTCCCGGGCTATTATTGTCCTTAAATACAATTAAAAAGGGGGAAAACATGACAAATGCTATAGAAATGAATAATCTTACTAAAATGTTCGGAGATTTTACAGCAGTGGATAATTTATCTTTAAAGGTAAAGGATGGTGAAATCTTCGGATTTCTGGGTCCTAATGGTGCGGGAAAAAGCACCACCATACGAATGCTTTGCACTCTCACCCAGCCCACATCAGGATCCGCCCGGGTTGCAGGGTATGATTTAATTAAAGAATCAGATAAAGTCCGCCAGACTATCGGCCTGGTGGCAGAAAAGATGATCATGTATGACCGGCTCACTGCAGGAGAAAACCTCCGATTCTTCGGAAACTTATGTTCCGTACCAAAGTTAGACTAAAAGAGAGGATTTTTTTAGAAAATCAATGACCAAATAGGAGGACTAGATGGAAAAAGAGCTAGGAGGAATATTTATGAAATTTGAGAAGGAAATAAGGAGTTCCATTGAAACAGAATGCGAGGATTATTTCTTAGGAGCGGTTGATTTATCTCTTTTAGAAAATCAACTGACTAAAAAATATGATTCATTAATCGCAGAATATCCTCGAGCAATATCAGTGGGGATAACCTTACCCAGTTTCTATGACAGATTAAAAGATTATAAAAAGTTTTACAAACAGACAAACTGCCAGTTAAAATACATCACCTCACAATTAAGCAGGTTACTGGAAAGAGAGGGATATCAGGCTTTACCCATGCCCAAATCTCGAAAAAATCATCCTCACATTTCATTCCACGAAGCAGTTGCTTATCTGGCAGAAATGGGTAAAATTGAGAATAATCTTCTGATAACACCTGAAGCAGGATCAAAGGTTAACTGGGGGACTGTGTTAACCAACGCCCCATTATGAACTGGGAAATGCTTCAGATCAGACAATTAATGCAGCAATGAAGTTTTCATGCCTGAGGATAAAAAAATGTGTTGATAAAAATGTTAACTGAATACCGGATGAAAATGTTAAACAGAGAAGCATCTTCACCTAAAAATAAGCCATCTGCCATTGTTGAACACCTCGATATAGTAGATGGAATGGTTGTGGGTGATATAGGCTGTGGTGGAGGATATTTTACCTATAAATTTTCCAAAAAAGTAGGTTTAAATGGCAGGGTGTATGCAATTGATACCCATCGCAAATCATTGGATTACATAGGAAATAAATCAAGAAAAGAGATGTTAAACAATATAAAACCTGTGTTAGCAGAAGAAAACGGATTTAAATTGCCTGAAACCGTGGACTTATTCTTTTTAAGAAATGTGTTCCATCACCTCCACAACCGGGTTGAATACTTTAAAAACATTAAACAATTTTTAAAAAACAAGGGCAGAATTGCCATTATTGATTATGAAAAGAAAAAATACACCTTCACAGGACTATTTGGACATTACACTCCAGAAAGCGTTCTTTTAGACATTATGAATAAAGCAGGATTCTATCCTCTGGAAAAACATGAATTTCTACCGGATCAGTTATTCGTAATTTTCGCCAGGAAAGGAGATTAAGATGTCAATAAAAGCAGCAGTAAAGAATCATTTCATCAACCATCTTTTTAAAGAAGATGGGGGTAACTTATCATTCCAAGAACATTTAGCTAACAATTCCAAAATCCATGGGGATTATTTTATCCAAGATAAAACTGAAGATGGAGCATTGGGAGAGATTCACCAGGAAAAATTGGTATTTAGAAGGTTCTCCTGGGAAGATTTTGATGAATCTGCAGAATTATTCAAAAAAGTATTTAATGCAGGGCCCTGGTATGATAACTGGAGATCACTTGATGAAGTCAGAAACTATCTGGGTGAATTAGCTTCCAACCCGGTTTTCGAAGGTTTTATAGTCCAGGAAAACTCGCATATCATTGCTGCTTGCATGGGACGCAGAAGATCATGGTGGAATGGAAAGGAGTTCTTTGTTGACGAGTTCTTGGTGGAAAATGACATGCAGGGCGAAGGGATTGGAACAAAACTCATGAATTTTGTATCTCAAAGTCTACTAAAAGAAGGATATACACGTATAATCTTATTCACCAACAAAGGAATACCTGCTGAAATTTTTTACTTGAAAAACGGTTTTTATAATAATCAAAACAGGACAGTCATGGTTAAAGAACTTTAAAAGTTCATATAATAGTTTATTTTCATGGAAACTATCTAAAATGTTTTTTTTATAGGAAATTAAGATTTACCAATAGTTATTCAGGGAGGTGTGAACTCACATTCATTTTGAAAAATAATTAAATTAATTAACTATTCTTTATATGAAGATATGTAAGGGGGAACACAATTGGATCCTAATCAACAAGATCAGAAATTGATGAAGAAGAAAGGATTGTATTTTGTTATTTTAACATTCATTTTCAGTTACCTCCTTGCTTCAGTTTATTATCTGATGGGAGGACGGATTCAAGACCCGGGCTTCATGTTCATGGCCATTGGATACATGTTCATCCCGATGATAATTGCCATCATACTGCAGAAATTCCTTTATAAAGATTCCCTAAAGGATCTGGGTTTATCATTAAAATTTAACTGGTGGTGGGTTGTTGCCTGGATATTACCTTTGATTCTATCTATTTTAACCTTTGCAGTGGGTCTGCTCATTCCAGGAGTTCAATACTCGCCAGGAATGGAAGGATTCATAGCCAGATTAAGCGAATCCCTAACTCCCGAACAATTAGAAATGCTAAAAGCTCAGATAACAAGTTCACCATTAATAATATTCGTAACCATGATAATTCAGGGTTTGATATATGGGGCAACCATCAATGCAGTGGCTGCCTTTGGTGAAGAATACGGATGGAGGGGATTCCTCCAGAAACAATACAGTTACATGAGTTTTTGGAAAATGTCCCTGGTGATAGGTGTGATATGGGGATTATGGCACGCTCCCATCATAATTCAGGGTTATAATTATCCTCAAAACCCAATCATTGGCGTGTTCATGATGATTGGTTTCACAGTTCTTTTCACCCCCCTCATCGCTTACGTTCGTATCCGTTCTGGATCAGTCATTGCTGCAGCTATAATGCACGGGACCCTGAATGCCACCGCAGGAATAGCCATACTTTTTACCAGTGGAGGAAGCGATCTCACAGTGGGAGTGATGGGACTGGCAGGATTTATTTCCATGGCCATACTCAACCTGTTACTGGTATTCTATGATAAAAAACTGGCTGAAGAGTCGATAATGTAAATTTAAAATGAATGAAGGCTGTTATTCAATCAGGAATATTTTTTAAAAAAACATGTGGGTAACCCAATGAGTCAAGAAATAAAAACCATTCACTTAAAAATATTTGGTGGATTAGCCAGTGTAAACTGCTACTTAGTAAGAATTGAGGGAAACTTTATCCTGATAGACACTGGAGACTCAAGAAATCGTAATAAAATAGATAAAGAGCTTGAAAAAGCTGGTTGCACATCTCAAAATCTTAAGTTAATCTTGTTAACCCATGGTGACACTGACCACACAGGAAACTGCGCCTTTATCCGTGATAAATACAGTACAAGGGTAGCCATGCATCTGGGTGATTTAGGGATGGTTGAAAAGGGGGATATGTTGTACAATAGGGAAGGAAACATCATATCTAGGATAATAAGTCCTTTTATGGGTTTAAGTAAATCCAACAGGTTCACACCGGATATTCTGGTGGATGATGGTTATGATCTCAACTTGTACGGATGGGATGCTAGGGTGATCCACATTCCAGGACATTCATCGGGTTCAATAGGCGTACTAACAGTAAATGGCGAGTTTTTCTGTGGGGATCTCTTTTCAAGCAATGGAAAAGCATCCGTCCATTCCATCATGGATGATAAGGTCAAGGCAAAAGAAAGCATAGAAAAACTAAAAAAGTTAAATATTAATCAGGTTTACCCGGGCCATGGGGAACCATTCCCCTGGACTAATTTAACCGAGGTATAAACATTTAGAGGGGGTTAATATAGATGAAAATAGGAATTATAGTACATTCCCAAACCAATAATACCTATTCTGTTGCTGAAAAACTCCATGAAAAGCTTCAGGAAGCGGGTAACGATGTGAATATTGAAAGGGTGAATATGGTGGGGGGTAATAAACCTCAGGGTAAAGATATACAGATCGAAAACCCTCCAGAGGTTGCAGAATACGATGCCATAGTCTTTGGCTCTCCAGTACATGCCTTTTCACTGGCACCAGCAATGAAGGTGTACTTAGAACAAATCCCATCCTTGCAGGATAAAAAAGTGGCACTTTACGTGACCAAGGCATTACCATTAAATTTCACAGGTGGAACCCGGGCCATAGGACAGATGGAAAAAATATGCCAGTCCAAAGGGGCTACTATTGTGGGTACAGATATCGTGGTCTGGAGGGGTGACATAAATAAAAAAATCAATGACTTGACCCGGAAATTCAGTGTAATATTTTAAAGTTTAAAGTTCGAAAATGATAAGGATGGGCTTATGAGCCCTGAAATTTATTATTTTTCAGTTACTGGCAATTCCCTGGTTGTAGCCAGAGACATAGCCCGAAAAATGGGATTAGAACTCATTCCCATCGCTTCTATGCAGATAAAGAAGATAAAAACTGATGCAGATGTGATGGGTGTTGTTTTCCCCACATTATGAACCATAGGGTGGGGTTCCAAGGATAGTACGGAATTTTGCCTAGCCTGTTTTCACTGGTGCCCAGAAGAGGCTATTACTAGTAATGAACTCCATAAAAATGTAAAATATCATCCTCATGATGTGAAAGTGTCAGATATGATACTGTGATTAATATGGGAGTTTTTTTCCATCATATAAATTTTTCACGCATGCTACGTTTACCAGTTTCAATGATAAAATTAAACAGAAAAACAATGAGGTAAATTCAAATGGAAGTTATTCTTCAGCAGTTTGCTAATTTAAGTGTTTTAATATACATCGTAAGCACCATGTTATCTATGGGGCTTAGTTTTTACCCTAAACAATTTATAGAGCCGTTAAAAGATAAAAATCTTATATTAAAGTCTTTAGCCGCAAATTTCGTAATATTGCCAATCTTAACCTATATTATACTGCAGATAATTCCTCTCCAGCAAGGTCTTGCCATAGGCCTGATTTTAATGGCTGCAGGTGCAGGTTCACCTTTCATGCTGAAATTGGTTCAATTTACCAAGGCAGATATTGCCTTTGCAGTGGGATTGATGTTAATATTATCCATGGTCACGTTAATCTACATGCCACTGGTCCTTTCTATTCTTTTACCCGGCGTATCGGTGAATCCATTATCTATAGCAGTTTCCCTGCTGGTATTGATATTCATACCCTTAATTAGTGGAACGGTTATCAAATCACGGTATGATAAAATAGCTAAAACTATTCAACCAACTTTTAACCAGATATCTAACATATTCATCTTTACAGTAATAGTTCTTTACTTGATTCTAAACTACCAGGACTTTTTGGCAGTATTCGGTACTGGAGCATTGATAGCTGCTTTTGGTTTCGTATTAACTGCTTTTATAATCGGATACTTACTTGGCGGTCCTTCCCAGAATACAAAAACAGTGCTAGGTCTGGGTACTGCTATAAGAAACTCCTCTGCTGCTTTTGTGGTAGCTATAGCCAATTTCAGCTCGGAATATGATGTCATGGCCATGATAATAGTAGTTTACATGATCAGCATAATCATGATGATGATCATCTCCGGGGAAATTGGAAAAAGAAGCAAAGTTTCATAAACTTTTCATAAACTTCAGATAATTCTATTAATTTCATATTCTTAAGAAATAGGATTATTGACCTTATTTTAGGGGCTCTGTAAAATATTGGTGGGATTGATTTTTACATTTGTTAGATCCAACTGGTAAAAAGTCTATTAACATATAAAACAGGCAAATATCTTTTCTTTCATGAATAATCTCAAGTTTATTCAACATCTTAATTTAGAGTATTATTAGGAACTAGGAACCCTCAAGAGAGATCATACCAATTTTTTATGAAATGATCAACAAAAACTATGGTAACTCGTAAAGCTAAAAAAAGTTCAATAGGCTTTATTTAGTAATTAATACTTTTTAGACTATGGTATTTCCTGAATATCAGTGCTAAATTCATGGATATGTTATTTCATGTTACTGGATAGTCTTCTTTAGAATTTTTGTTGATAATAGAATCATCCAGTGGAAAAAAGCGGACTAGAAACAAGAAAGATCAAAAAAATTTTTCATAAGGTTTTGGATGTTTATTGCTATGATTAAAATCAGTCAAGAGTCTGTGATGACTTACACCAGTTGTGATGTAAGGGGTTATTAGTCAATGTATAGTATTCACTATACATTCAAACTATACATTTATATAGCAATTTATGTATAATTGTTTAGACAATACAATTTTTACTTAGCATAGCAACATGATCAGTGCTAGTTTTATTTCACGAATTAATATTACAGGTGTGCTGATTGGCCCTAGAGAAGTTTTTGAATAATGTTAACAGTTTTTGGCTGAGATGGAAGGTAAGTATAGGTGCTCTGGCAATCCTCTTTATGGTAGCTTTGTTGATTGCCCATACAATGATTAATTCCGATGTTATCTGGCTTCAAATTATATTATTTACATTTGGTTCTTATTATCTGTTAATTACCATTTCAAGTTTTTTCCATATAGAACATCCTAAAAAAAAGGATTTAAAACCTTTTGTAAGCATAATAGTACCTGCGCATAATGAAGAACATACTATTTCAGAGTCTGTCCAGTCTATATGCCAGATGGATTACTTTAAAGATGGGAAAAAGAACTTTGAACTGGTTGTGGTTGATGATGGATCAACAGATCAAACACCTCGAGTTCTAGAAAATCTTAAGCAATCTCTAAATTTTAAGTTAATTAGAAGAGAACCTCCCTTGTCAGGAAAAGGTAAAGGCGCAGCCCTAAATGCAGGGCTAAAGGTATGTCGGGGAGAATGTATTTTAGTTTTTGATGCCGATGCCATAGTTAAACCTGACTTCCTGTCATTGATGACCAAGTACTTTTCTGATCCAGAGGTAGTGGGAGTGCAAGCAAAGGTTCGAATGAAAAATCCATCTGTAAACCACCTCACATCACTCCAGGATGATGAATTCGCCACATTTAACAGAATTATACAGAAGGGCAGAACAGTTATAGATGGAGCAACTGCATTAGGTGGCAACGGACAGATGGTGAAAAGGAAAACCATAGAATCAGTAGGGGGCTGGAATGAGAAATCCATTACTGAAGATTTAGATCTTAGTGTAAGTGTATTGTTAGACCAGGGCACTATAAAGTACTGTGATCAGGCCATTGTATACCAGGAGGCAGTTCCTCACTGGAAAAACTTCCTAAAACAAAGAATCAGATGGGCGGAAGGACACCTTGAAACCATGATCAATTCTTCATGGAAAGTCCTGAAAACTCCAGGCATACCCCTGAGCCGCAGAATAGATTTTCTCTTCTACCTCGTGGGAATAAATATAGTATTTCTAATATTACTTAGCTATGTCTTGGGATTTATCCAGTTTTTGATAGGAGGATTCAAGTCATCCATACCAGAAATACTATGGATTTTCGCATCACTAGTCTTTTTCCCAACCATCATAACTGGTCTGTACTTTGAAGTAGATAAAAGACCGCATATAATTATTTACCGTAGCTTAAGGTTCTGGTTATTCTGCCTGCATTGGATCCCTGTATTTTTCGCTGCCCTCTATAGGGTAATAACCGTTCGAAACAAATTTTGGGTTAAAACTACCCATAAAGGATCAAATCTTATCTTAAAGTCTCCTAGAGAAATAAAATCCACCCTCAACAGTCCTATGATCTCATCTCAAAAAAATAAATCAATTCGTAATCTTTTAATTGTTGAGGACGAGATAATATTCGCCCAGGACTTGCAGATAACCTTGGAACAAATGGGATACAAAGTTTTGGGAATCACAACTTCTGCTGAGGATGCCCTTAAAAAAATTGCAATAAAAAAACCAGACTTAGTTTTAATGGATATCATCCTGCAAGGAAATATTGACGGAATTGATGCAACCCATGAGATATGGAAGCGTTTCAAAATACCAGTGGTCTACATAACTGCTCATTCAGATCAAAGAACTTTAGAAAGATTAAAAGCATCCCCCTATGCAGGGTTATTAATAAAACCCATAAATATCAGTTCTTTAACACAGATTCTAGAAAAAATATAGATTTCTAATTAGTAGAATTTGATTAACTTACTTTTTAGATTGGATCTCTGAGGGGGCATTGTATTGTAGGTGTTTTCCCTGTCATAAGCTTTTTTTTGTTTTCAATAGGGTTTGATCTGGTAAATTTTCAGGTAAAAATATTAAATTTATATAAAAAAGCTAATTTTTTAACCAGTAAGGCCTTTTGTGTGGGATAATTATCAATTATTATATTTAAAACCTTTTTTACTCATTAAACCTTTAATTTTCATATCTTTGCTCAAACATCAACCTATTTTTAATAATTCCAAATCTGCTTTTTCATGATCAATAATTTTATAATGGTATGTATCACTGGAATAGTATTAAAACATAATTTAAAGCCCTATACTGCTTTTAATATTTATATCTCTTTTCATAAGGTTGTTTTTTTATTATTAGGAATGCTTTCTAATAATCATTTTTGTTAAATTAAATTTTTCTTCTTTCATGACTTTGTTCATATGGGCGTTTATTTTTTCATGATTTACAATTAAGACAGCCTCTACTAGTTTCAAAAAAATTAAATAATATCAAATTAAATAAATATCTTAAAATTCATGGAGAAATGAAAATGTTCCAAACACAAGAAGGCTACACCTATCTGATGCCGGCTCATTTCGGTGGGGGTGAGTTTGATCCCGAGGCAAAACTCACCCAGAAAGCAACAGCACTGTCTATCAGTTATGAAACTAACCAGAAACTTCTTGAAAATTATATTCCTGAAGGATTTGAACTGCGGGCTCCTGAGATTCAGGTTGTTTTCAACAGGTTTACTGAGATCAACTGGATGCATGGTGGATACTATAATCTAATTGATGTGTCTGCACCGGTCAGATTTAATGGTAAGAAAGAACAAGTGGATGGAAACTATTCACTGGTGGTCTGGGAAAATAACACCACACCTATACTCGGAGGACGTGAACAAACAGGAATTCCCAAAATTTACGCGGATATAGAAGACCTGCATATTCTAAAACCTCACTATAGCACCACAGCCAGTTATGCTGGAAACACTTTTTTAAACATTAATTTTGAAGCCACCGATGAAATCACTGGAGAGGAATTAGAACAATACAAAGCGCAGTTTTCATCTTTAAACACCATTGGGTGGAGATATATTCCTAAAGTTGGAGTTCCCGGGGCTGAATTAAGTCAATTTATCCTTTATCCTCAGGGCATGGAAATGGAAACAGCGCAAAGGGGAAATGCCAGTCTAAAGTGGACTGAGATGACTCCAATGCAAAATCCTGCCCAGTCCCATATAATCAACAGTCTCGCTGCCCTACCTATAAAAAAGATAACTAATGCTATGTTCTCAGAGGGGAAGGCTATTCTTAGGGCGTTTGGTGCTAGAATCTTAGAATGAATGATAATTTAAGGAGTGGTATGATGAGTAATTCAGAATATTATAAGGATAAAATTTGTATTGTAACTGGGGGAAATTCAGGTATTGGGTACGCACTATGTGAGGAACTCTTAAAAAGAGGAGCAATTGTTTACATGGCAGGACGCAACCCTGAAAGGGTATCAAACGCCGCAGAACAGCTTTCAGAATATGGAGATCGGATTCACACAATTATAGTGGATGTAACAGTTCAAGAACAGGTGCAAAAAGCCATTGAAGATACTGTGGCAGAGGAAGGTCGGCTGGACATGTTATTCAACAATGCAGGGGTTGGCGGGACTCTGCCGTTTGAAAATGCTACCTTGGAAGATTGGAAAAATATCATTGACACCAATTTGTGGAGTGTTATTTACGGGGTCCATACAGCAGTGCCCATTATGCTGAAACAGGGATCTGGACACATCATCAACACCAGCTCAGCTGCAGGGATTATACCTTTCCCTTTCCAGGCGCTATATTCTCTTACAAAATTTGGGGTGACCGGCCTCACAGAATGTCTGAAATACGAGTATGCGGAAAAAGGACTCTATTTTTCGACCATATGCCCGTCTGATATAGCAACACCCATCTATAAAAAATCAATTGATGGGAAGATTCATGATGAAGCTAAGATCCCCGAAGACGCGTATCCTGTGGACAAAGCAGCAACATATATTTTAGATCAGGTATCCGAAAAAAAGGGAATAATTATAGTACCTGAGGAACCTACTACCCAAGGCTGGAGAAGTTATGTACAGGGTAAAGAGGAAGCAGAAAAAATTTTACTGCAAATGGCCCATGACCGTAGAGAATCCTACGAAAAGCGAGGAACTTACTTCTAAGATTTAACGGTGATTTCATGGTTGTAGTTGAACATTATGGGAAAGGAAATCTTGTAGATTCAGATCTGGGGAAGAAAAATACTGATTCACAAGGATCACCCGTTTGCGGTGCCAGAATGGATGCTCTAGAGGGTTATACAGAAATTCCAGAATTGCTTCAAAGGTTTATTAACCATGATGATCAATCTGCCTGGGCAACAATTGTTAAAAAAATCGACTACATTTATGACCATGTTGATTACTCCCTGAGTTCCCTTGATATGGAGACGGATTTCGTCTCAGAAATACAATCACAGATAAAATCAGGTAAAAAATTGTTGTTTAAGCCTAACCTGGTTGGTCCTCAGGTTATTGATCAGGATACGCATGGTGAAGATCTGGGCGCTCCTGTATGTACGGACTGGTCAGTGATTGCTGCCTTGATGAGATGGTTCCACGACAAATTAAACATTGATTACTACCAGATGGCTTTAGGTGAAGCCTCCACCTCTTCACTTCTTATTGGAAAGGTATATAGTCTTAAATCAGGAAAAACGGTAACCACCGAAGCAGTTTTTGAAGGCAGATGTGGAGATTTTTATGGAGGTTGGGGTTTCTATTTTGTCCGCAAATACCTTAAAGAGCATCATCCCTCCTCTCATACTGATGATCCTATGAATGGCTATGAAGATAGTATAAAAGGCAGATATCTTGAACCTGGTAAAGCCCAGGATCGGCTGATGGTCTATGATCTAAACAAAGTGGGGGAAGATCCATCCAGGGGGAGAACAGTGCCTGTTCCTGGAGGAGAGAATTTCAAGAATATCACATTGCATAAAGCAGTTGTTGGGGGCGATCCTCAAAATACTGATGATATAAAAGATTACCCTGGATGTGTTTTGATAAATGTTCCTAAAATGAAAATCCATGCCCAGGACCTTATCACAAACGCCATCAAAAACCTGGGTATAGGCCTTTATCCAACTGAATGTCCTTCAAGCTCAATTAAAAGCAGTAATTCATGGGAATATGCAATGCCTGCCACAGAGAATCCAACTTTTAAAGGTAAACTACCACATATGCCATGGGTAGCGGAAATAGATGAAGATACTAACTTACCCATTATGGATGAAAATGGAGCATACCTAGTTACCAAAACCGGGGGAATGAAAGCAACCCAGGCGGATGTAATCAAAGCAGTGCAAAACCAGGGAGTTTTCATGGTACATGTTTCTGATTGCCTGCACATGATCAATCTTAACCATAATCCAGAGGGTATTGCAGTTAGAATCCCTGAAGGATATATCTGGTCTTCCCTAGATTGTGTTGCATTGGATCTTTTATGTGCACGGTACTGCTTCAAAACAGTTCCCATGTCTGAAGGAATAAAACTCAAAGAAGAAAATAACTGGAATACTGAGTTCGTTCGACACGTTCCAGTGGCTAAAATAGATGGAAAAAACATAAAAACTGAAGAAGGACTTGATTCACCACTTTTCAGGTATAATCTCTATGAATATGCTGAAAAAAGAGGAATAGGACAGCAAAAATACTTTGTTACCGGTTGGGATAGTGTGACCAGCACTCCCTTAACTTCAATGGCCGGTCATCTGGGCAGAATTGAGAATGAAAAATTCGTTGAACTAATGACTAAAACCATGTACTATAATCCCAGTTGCATGCTATGGGATATGCAAAAAACTATTTTAAGCTATGCAGAAGCAAACGATCAATTAACAGGAACCTCAATTTTCAAAGAATTCATGGATGGTTTTGACGAAAACCATGATGGGATTATTGATTATGATGAGAATGGACGGAAAGGTATTTGGACTCCAGGATTCAGCATAATGTCCTATGCATTGCATATGATGATTACAGAAGATTTTGGAGCTATTAAAGGGCCTTTTTATCAGAATGCGAATTTCTATCTTAAAAATGGAAATGCAAAATGGAATCCCCAGGGACATGATTTTGCCCAGGAATACGTGCAAGTAGGAATTGCTACCATGGCCTATGAAATGTCAAAATCCGAAACCCAAAGTGAAGATCCATTTGTATCAGGCATGAAATGGGGAAATGGCTTGTGGCCGAGCTGGGAGCTTGCAAAACATACCATGTTATCCAGTTCCATATATGGTGCCTCAACCCCAGATAAAATCACCATCAACTCCCTTTATGGGCTGGCATTCAGTTATGCAGATAAAACTGGAAATGAAGGCTTATACACTGGGAGTGTTGATCAGGGTGAATCTGATCCGGAAGCCTTAAATGCATACTTTAATGCAGTTTCTAAAGGAGCAGATCTTTTAGATTTTATTCTATATGTTCCCCAGGGATGGGGGAGCCTTGGAAATGCTAAAATTCCTAATGTAGAAGAAACCAGTGATCCAGACAAAATATTCACGGCTCATTTTAACCAAGGTCAGGAAGTATGGTAAAAAAATGAATACAATTGAACACAATTATCTATAAATTCTAACTGTTAAAATCCCTAAGGTTATAATAAACAAGGAATCAATAGGATTATGGACTGAAAACTTATAATAAGCCAAAAAAGGTTTAAAAATCACGAAAAATCTGATATATCCTTAAAATTGTGCTGTTGATTTTTAGGAGTTTTTATCCTTCTATTTTTCTTTATTTTTAATTAAGCGGTTTTAGTTTAAAACCTGCCTTGGATAGTGTTTATTTATTTTAATATCAAAGGTTATTATAGTAAATGAATTCATATTCATTGCATTATTACATTGCATTATTATTGCTAGTATCAATCTAATATGGTGATCCTATGAGAAAGCTGCTTTGGTGGTTAATAGCTGGTTCATCTGGTGGGCCTAATCGTGCCCGAATAATCCGAGCATTAAACCAAAGACCCTATAATGCTAATCAGCTTTCAGAGGCCTTAAATTTGAATTATAAGACTATAAGACATCACATTAAGGTCTTAGAAGAGAATAATATTATAACCTCTGCGGGCAAGCAGAAGTATGGTGAAATGTACTTTTTAACGGATAAAATGGAAGAAAATTACGAAACATTTCAGGAGATATGGGAAGAAATAAATATAAATTAAAAAATTTCCTCTGATTAGGAAGTATAAAGGGGTTAAAGCATGGTACTAGCAGAATATGGTCAGTTTGGTGGTTTGGTAATATTTGTGGCGGTTGCAGTTGGAATTTTAAATGTTTGCCTGCTAATGGGGTTATTATATCTTTACTGGGGAACCTACCGTCAGGTTAAATCCAAATTCACCATAGGATTGCTCTATTTTTCCACTTTTCTATTATTTCAGAACATCTTATCTACTATCTTCCTGGCGTTACCTCTATTTGGACAGGTTGAAATTTACGGTCCAGAGATAGGTGGGCCCAGATTACCACTATTTTTAATAAACATAGTGCAGTTAATCGCCCTTTCTATACTCTTCAAAATAACCCGAGAATAAAATTCTCTATGAATGGGTAAATATTAAAGGTGAATATTAATGTCTTTGTTAAATTAAAATCCTTTATCTAACACTCCGGCTGAAACTGAAAGGAAGATAAGAGTTTTCGGGGACCCACTGGATAGAATATGGCAAGATTGTGTTCTTGATTTTTGTGTAATCGAGAATTTCTACCGTAAAATGTTCAGAGTGGTTGTTTTTAGCACATAGAAGAATGCGAAGCATGGTTAGAAGAGGTTAAAGAAACAATCAACCATTATTTCAAAGAAAAGTTTGAAATTAATTATTTACATTTCATGAATGTGAACCAGATAAAAGATTACTAAATAGTTTTGGGGGCGAAATATTGAACAAAAGCAAGTTATTAAGAGATTTAATTTTAGATAAAGAAACCCTAATCATGCCCAATGCCTATGATCCTATAAGTGCCATGATGATCGAGAAATCAGGGTTTAAAGCGGTTCAATGTTCCGGTTACAGCTTTTCTATTCGTGCTGGTTACTCAAAGGAGAGCGATGTAACTCTGGAAGAGAACCTGGATTGGACCCGTCGAATAGTAAATGCAGTGGATGTGCCAGTGATGGCGGATGCTGAAGATGGATATGGTGATGCTGAAACTATCATAGAAACCGTTCAAAGGTTTATGGATACAGGGGTAGCGGGAATGAATATTGAAGACCAGATAATGGGAGGATCAGGCCCTTTGCAGATTCTCGATGAGGAACTGATGGTGGAGAAGATCATGGTGGCCAGGGAAACTGCTATAGCCGAAGGAAACCCTGATCTGGTTATAAACGGCCGCACTGATGCATTGAAATCTACTCCTGACCGGGATGAATCTTTGAATCTTGCCATTGAACGAGCCAATGCTTATCTTGATGCAGGTGCTACCCTTGCATTCATAACTTATACTGCAACATTGGACGAAGCAATGACTATTACCCGGGAAGTCAAAGGTCCTGTAACTATTGCCGCGGGAATGCCCTATAACATCCAGAACTTCAGTATTTCGGATTTGGAAAAAATTGGTGTGGCCAGGATTAGTTTACCCACCTTACTTATGTATTCCAGTTTAAAAGCCATGGAAAAATCTCTTTCGCACGTCCATGAAGATAACATGGGTGAAATGCTGGAAGAAGATGATTTATTTTCCACTGATAATTTGAATAATTTGTTAAATTAATAAATAAAATCAAATGATGAAAATGGGGGGCTTTAATGATACCATGGGTTATTTTATATAATGCAATGAGTTTAGATGGTAGAATCACAGGTTTCAATGCAGATGTGGAATTATACTATGAATTAGCAACTGAATTGGATGTTGATGCAGTTTTAATGGGTAGCAATACTGTTTTAACCGGGTTCGGTGTCAAAGCTGGTGAAACTGTAGAAGAAGCTGAAGATGCCTTCAAACCTAGAAAGAAGGATGCTGCAGATGACCGGCCGTTGCTGGTGGTTCCAGATAGTCGGGGAAAGATTCGTATCTGGAGCGAACTTTTAAAAATGCCATATATCAAGGATGTGCTGGTTTTATGCAGCCGTTCCACTCCTTCAGAGTATCTGGATTTTCTGGATGAGCGTTATATTGATTATTTGGTGGTGGGATATCAGCGGGTTGATTTGGAAGCTGCCCTGGATGAACTTAACACCAATTTTGGGGTGAAAAAGTTAAGGGTTGACAGTGGTGGGATTCTTAATGGTGCTCTGTTGAGGGAGGGTTTGGCTGATGAAGTACATCTATTGATCCATCCTGAGTTGGTAGGTGGCACAACACCCAATTCAATTTTCCAGGCACCGGATCTGGAGGAGAATGATGTTCCGATTAAGTTATATTTGGATAATATGGAAAAAGTAAAGGGTGATATCATATATTTGAAGTATAAGGTCTTTAATGAAAAGTTAAAATAATTAAAGAATATAATATGCTTAATATGGGGTTCAAATGCTTAATTTAATACAAAAAGATGATTTAAAAGAGTATACGCGATCTTCTAAATGGTTAGACTATGAAAATCCTGAAATACAGAAAAAAGCCCTGGAACTATCCTCGGATTTAGATAGGCTGGAAATGGTGAAAACTATTTACCACTATGTTCGGGATGAGATAGATCATTCCATGGACTCCGGACAGGATGTGGTAACATTCAAGGCTTCAGAGGTCTTAAAAGAAGGTCATGGCACATGTTTCGCTAAATCTAACTTATTAGCCGCTCTTTTAAGGTTTATGGAAATTCCGACTGGATTTTGCTACCAAAGATTGGTTCATGAAGATGGATATCTAGTTCATGGCCTAAACGCAGTTTTTATCAGGGAAAAATGGGTTCGAATAGATGCTCGGGGAAACTATAAGGGTATTGATGCCCAGTTTTCCATGGATAAAGAGAAATTAGCTTTTCCTATTCAGGATGACGGAGAAGAAGATTATCCTTATATTTACAGCATTCCTGATAGCAGGGTTACAAAAGTAATGGTCAGTTCCAAAAGTGTTGAAGACGCCTATAAAAATATTCCAACAGTCTTGACTTTTTAGTTGGCTGATTATGAATCATTCAGCTATAATATTATTCAGATTATTCAGGTTCATCGTCAGATTATTGATAGGCATTTATTGCCCAAATTTTCAGGGAATTTACCAATGTTGGAATCAGCAACAGTAATTTAAAACCAGAAGATGCAGAGGAAATGGTAATAAAAACACTTTATGGGACTGCTAAACTTCTATGTGAAGGAAATATGGGTTTTGATGAACTAATTAAGAGAGTAGCTACTAAGGGGGGCATAACTCAGGAGGGGATTAAAGTTCTGGAGATGAGAACACCTCTGGTGTTTGATGAACTTTTTAAAGCAACCGCTGGAAAAAATGAATACATAAAACGGACCTTGAATGAGGAATGGGTCAATTAATTACCATTGGTAGCTATTTTTGATATTAAAGAATCTAAAATTCCGATTTTTCACAAAATAAATTAAAAATTATTCTTTATCTCAGTGTCCTATGGCAGTTTTATAAAGGGCGTAAATTATCACCAGATATGCAACGGATCTTATGATAAGGATGGAAATATTGAGCTTTTCACCCCAAGAATAATTTCTAAATGAGCTATACCAAATAAACCAAATTTATTGCTACTTAAATGGCGATTAGGCTGTTTTTTCGCGGTATTTTCCTAACCTAAACCAGCTATTCATTATGCAGAAAAACAGGTTTAGAATAGTTACCGGATCAAGGACATTTGCCACTATCAAACACCCAATGTAGCTATTTTTATATCAAGTTATGTTGAATAGTTTGTTTATAACCTAGGAAGAAGATGTAAAGCAACAAACCATTTATAGTAGTATTAACTAATACATCTCCTAGAACTGGAATAAGGTGCCAGTAATTATCAAAGAATAGGATTTGAGAAGATGAAAGTCATAACCTTGTTTGCAATATTGGTGGTGTTGATGATGGGTGTTGTATATGGGGTTATGTTTGCAACTGGGGAAGAAAAGGCAGACATGAATGGTGTAATAATTGGAGTTTGCCAGGCCAATCCTCAAAATGAAAATAACACATTTAATGCAATTTTAGTGGAGGGAACAGTTGCTGGTAACAGCCAAACACACAATTTATCTGTTAGAATAAATAATGACACAGTTATTCTTAAAAAGGATGGGAATAAACGTGAAAATGCATCTTTCACTGACCTCAAGTCAGGGGGAAAAGTAGCAGTCATGTTCACCGGACCATTCATAAAATCATATCCTCCTCAGACTACAGCTAAACAAATAATCATTCTTCAATAGCTTAAATCTAATTTTAAGTTTTAAAAACATTCATTAACGCAATTGAAGTTATTTTAACAGGTTAATTTTTTCTTCCGTAAGGTTTAAATATTAACAGTGCGCAACGTAACTAATGAGCCAAGGTAGCTTAGAGGCGAAGCGGTGGACTGCAGATCCATTACACGGGAGTTCAAATCTCTCCCTTGGCTTTAAATCATTAAAAAGGTCATTATGAATGGCTATTTGTCAGGGGTCATAGTGTAACCAGGCTATCATCTGGGACTCCAGTTGTCTTTGAGGAAACGCGCGCTCTGACGTTATGGTATTCAATCGGATGATGATCGATTGGAGTACTGAGACAAGAGAAATCCTAGGATCTGGGTTCAAATCCCGGTGACCCCATTACTTCTTATTTTATATGGAACGATTTTTTTTAGATTTAAGGTAACATTCAATAATTATAAAATAATTATAATGTATAAAAAAGGTTTAATCCAATAGGATGGATGTATTTTGATAAAAATGGGCGATGTTATTGTAATTGAGGGGATGGGATACGATTCTAATGTTTACATCTTTGAGGACATCATAGTGGATACAGGAACCGGTCAGAACATGGATTACATCGAGAAATCCATTAAAGAAGCAGGCAGCAGTGTGGATGATCTTTCACTCATTGTGAACACTCATAATCATTATGATCACATCGGAGGAAATCAATACCTGGATCTGGATGTGTCCATGCACACTATTGATGCAGTGGCAATTGAACGAGGTGATCAGGACGCCATACTGGCCCATATGTTCGGAAGATCCATAGAAAAAATGGAAGTGACTCATAAACTGGATGAAGGCGATAAGATACACGACTTCGAAGTTTTACTAACACCAGGCCATACCTCTGGAAGCATATGTCTATACAATGGTGAAACTCTCATCTCAGGGGACACAGTTTTTTCAGGTGGAGGTTTCGGCAGAGTGGATCTGGGTGGTAGTATGGATGAAATGAGGAAATCCTTGGAAAGATTGAGTAAACTGGACATCAAATATTTACTTCCAGGGCACGGTCCTGCAGTTAACCATGGATCGAGGCATGTTAAACTGGCTTATGAGATTTCTAAAGGATATTATTAGTAAAAAATGTATTCTGAAGGTTTTTTCCTTAAGTATTTCTAGTACGGGTATAAATATCCTTAAAATAAATATCCTTAAAACTTCAAATTCAATATAGTTTCATTTTTTATATCTGATTTTCAGATACCAGCACGTTTAACTCCTTTATTCCATAATGAAATCCAATAAAGTCATAATAGGTTATATTCCATCCTCCCTCCATTTTGGTTACATTGATTGCAGTATATGGTGACGTCCATTTGAATTTCACAACTTCTGGGAGGTTATCCGCATATTTCATGGCTTTTTTTGCTGATTCATAGCTCCCATTGTTGATGGTGAGATTATTCAATTCCCTCCAATTAGAGGACTTCTTTTCCAGGGTATTATAGGTGAAAACCTGGTATCTGCCATTTCCATCACTTTCTACCATAGTCCAGGTGAAAATATCAGGGGTGGGATAGGCAGTTATATGGGTGTAACTGTTGCTGATGCTCTGGCTCTGAAGGGCATCCATTTTTTCGCAGGCTCTAATACCTCCCAATGAAATTAACATTATCATAAATGCAGCTAGGGCAATCTTTTTATATTTAAAATCTATGCGGAGGTAAAGTATCACCAGAACTGCCAGGGCCACTATGGTTGTGGCCATATCGGTGTAGTAGTATAGGTTGGCAGAAAACCGAGTAAGAGAAAATGGGAATAGGAGTGGTATTCCTCCAGTGGTTAAAAAGTCCAGGGAAAGATGGGTTAAAACTCCAAAGTATGCTAATCCTAAACTGCGCAAGTTAAATTCTACCTTAACATTTCTTTTTAACACATAATTTATCAGACCATGTACCTTTGGCCTTGAAATTATGAAAATAAAAATAATTGCAGTTATAAATCCGAAGATGAAACTGTGGGTTATTCCCCGGTGGGTGAAAATAAATAGTTCGGGGGCAAGAAATCCTATTGCGAAGATTATAAAATCAAAATCAACAGATATACCTCCGAAAGCGCCTGATAACCTATCTTTTGTGTCTTTGAATTTTAAAAAGACTAAAATGGCAAAGGGAACAATGAAGTGGGTAAATAGATCCATGTGAAAACTTCTTTTTAACTGATTATCACTATATTAAATGTTTATCCCTTTAAAGCATCCCATAAACCTTTAAACAAGACTAATGCCGGTATAATTTCAAGTCTGCCTATCCACATATTGAATATTAGGAATATTTCCGCCACATCAGGCATATTGGCCCCTACAATTCCCATGGAAAGCCCTACATTTCCCTGGGCCGAGGCCACTTCAAAGAGTGAATTGATTCCTCCGTAGCCATACTGCATTAACACTATCCAGCTAATGAATATAAAGAAAAGGTAAATAAAGGTGTAACTTCCTGCTTCTCTAATCTCAACATCTCCTACGGGTCTTCCACTGATTTTGCGAGGAATCACAGATCCCTGGGGGGATAATATCCTCTTAATCTCCCAGTACAATCCTTTAAAAAGGGTCACCACCCTTATGAGCTTTATGGCTCCGGTGGTGGAACCTGCGGACATACCAATGATCATGGCTACTATGATAATCCCCTTAGCATAGTCAGACCAGTTGATCATGGTGCTGACAGGCTGAATACTGGATCCAGTACAACTGAGAGCAGAAACAACAAAGAAAACAGAATCCATAGAGGCAAACTTAGCATTTACTACCAGAAGAATATAAAACACGCTTATTATAATGATCATGGCTTGAAACTGGATATCATGGAAAACATCGATGGCACGTCCCTTTAAAGCTTTGTAATGAACCAGGAAGCTGGTACCTCCAATAATCATCAGTACCATGGTGATGATGTAAATGGCGGTGCTGTTATAGGCACCAATGTTGTTATTTTTAATGGACATTCCACCGGTGGAAAGGTTGGTAAATGTATTGTTTATAGCATCAAAAAGGTTCATTCCGGCTAAAACGTAAAGAAAAATCCCCACAATTGTGTATAAAAGATATATCCACCAGATGGTCTTAACAGTACTGGCTATACTGGGTTTAATCTTTTCCTCACGTGCTTCAGATTTGTATAAACGTGCCGCGGCAGTTCCTGGCCGGATTAAAATTCCAATTACAACAATGACAACTCCTAGACCTCCCACCCACTGTTCAAGGCTTCTTAAAAATAGTATAGATTTGGGTAAGATTTCAACATCAGTATATATGCTGAGACCACTACCACTCCAGGCAGACATACTTTCAAAATAAGCGTTTAAAAAATCTACATTTGTACCATAAATTAAACAGAAGCTTCCAATGAGCGCAGCCCATAACCAAGCTATGGAAGCAATTATCATACCATGTTTAAGTTTTAATTGACTGTAGTCTGAGGGTAAACGTCTTAGAATAGAACCCAAAGCAATCGAAAACGCTCCAAAAACTATAAACTCAATGAAATTAGCTTCCTGATATATAATGGCAATTATTAGCGGTATTAATACCACTGCACCTATGCCTTGCATTATTATGCCCAGAGGATTGGCTATCAACATTAAATCTTTCTTGCCAAGATAATTTCTCATATAATCAGAAGATAATCAACCTCATATATAAATCTCACTAGGGACTCATTAAAGAATTATTTGCCATATTAATCTTCTAATATTTAAACAAAGTATTTAATGTACTCTGTGATAGTTTAAAAACATTAAATCAATTTATATAAAAAAAAGATTTAATACCTGGCTAATATTAACAATTTGATATAACTTTAGAAAAGGAATATATGAGGAGTTTAAAGACCTAAATTAAATTAAAGGTCCATAAAACTCCTTAAATATCATTAAACTAGTTTATTTTTCCTTTTTGTCTAAAATTTCCAGTTCAGACCCCAGGAAGTCTTTAATATCTCGAATACTATTGAGTAGTTGTGCGGGGAATACAATGGTGGAGTTTTTCTCTGCAGCGATGTTACTTAAGACTTGCATGATCCTGAGTTGTAGAGCTACCGGATGTTCAGTGATGATGTCTGCAGCCTCTCCCAGTTTACCCGCAGCAAGGTATTCTCCTTCAGCAGATATGATTTTGGCCCTTTTCTCTCGTTCAGCCTCAGCTTGCAGTGCAATTGCTCTTTGCATGCTATCAGGTAGTTTAATATCCTTAATTTCAACGGTGGTGACTTTTATTCCCCATGGTTCGCTGTGTCCATCTATAATTTCCTGAATCTTGGTGTTAACTTTGGGGGTCTCGGATAGAACTTCGTCAAGGGTGAACTGTCCTACAACACTTCTTACAGTGGTCTGGGAAATCTGGTTAACTGCCCTATTGTAATTTTCGATTTCCACCACCGCCCGGTAAGCATCCACAACTTTAAAGTAGGCTACCGCAGCAACGTCGATGGTGACATTGTCCTGGGTTATAATCTTCTGAGCCGGGATGGGCATGGTAACTATCCGTAGGGATGGCTTTACCATCCTGTCAACCAGGGGGATGATTAAGCGTAATCCTGGTTCTTTAACCCCAATTACCTTCCCCAGTCTAAAAACAACTCCTCTTTCATACTGATTAACGATTCTTATGGAAAGTCCAAGTATAATCAGCACCACAACTGCGATAATAAGTAAAGTAAATAAATCCATCTTTGGAACCTCCTTAATTGAATTGGAAAATTATTCCCACAACAAATCCTTGTAATAATATGGGGCATACTGCTTAATAAAATCATAGGAAGCATTTTAAGACAAATTTTGGGAAATAAAATCCCTGATAGAGCCATAAAATTTACAGCTAAACAATTTAAACATTTTATCCAATGAATATAACATTATTATGTAATTCAAAATCTATTCAAACTTAAATCATAGTTCATAAATTCAAATAATAGTTTAAAACAGGTTATTTTCCTATTAAATTCACTTATGTTGGAAAGTTTATATTCCTTTAGAATCTTATATTAGCATGAGGCTGATTTTAGTTTTTGAGGTGCAAATGATATGATAGGCTTAATGTCCGATAGCCACGACCACATGGATGCAATCAGAAGAGCAGTGAAAGTTTTTAACAGAACTGGAGTTGACTTGGTGATCCATGCCGGGGATCTGATATCACCTTTCACTGCCAATGAATTTAAAAATCTCCAATCTCCGCTGGAGGCTATTTATGGTAATAATGATGGAGAAAGGCGCGGATTACAGTTGGCATTCCAAGAATTATGTGTATTGGAAGATTTCAAAGAATTAGAAGTTAATGGGAAAAAGATGGCCCTGATACACGGAACAACAGAAGCCGTTGTGGATGCTCTTAAATACAGTGGCAAATATCATGTGGTGATCAGGGGACACACCCATAAAATGGATATTAGAGAAGGAAAAACAATGGTCATCAACCCCGGGGAGACATGTGGCTACTTATCTGGTAAAAAGACAGTAGTACTTCTGGATGAGGAGGATTTAAGTTGGGAAGTGGTTAATCTTTAACCAAGACATGTTTTTTTATCTTTTAAAATTATAATTGATTTTAAGTTTTGATTGGACATTTTAGGCATCTCCAGTACATTATTGAAAATTACATTAGAAAATTTAATATTATTCCCATTACTCAGTATAAAGAGCCATAATCAGTGCCGATAATTATCTCAAGTTAGGTTTAAAGGGTTGCAGATTTATCATGAAACATAAGACTCTTATTTTAATGTTGGCAGGTTTAGGGGTTCTGGTAGCTATGGTGCTCTTCATCGGACCTCATAAGATTGAAAATGCAATTAAACTGGCTAACCCCTGGTATCTGGCCCTTGCGGTTCTAATACAACTGGCTATATATGGTATGTGGACTGAAAGATGGGCTTTAACCACCTCTTCCCTGGGAATATCTGTTAAACGAAGGCATCTTTTGCCTATGCTTATGGTGGGTCTGGCCATCAACAACCTCACACCCAGTGGTAGGGGTGGAGGAGAACCAGTCAGAGCATACATCCTGGGAAAATATTCACGTTCACCTACTGAAAACGCTTTTGCAACAGTCATAGCGGATAGGGGTCTTGATACTTTTCCTTTCATAGCTTTAGCTGTAATAACTATAATTGCCGCTGTTTTGTACCTGAATCTGCCTCAATGGATGGTCCTGCTCCTGGTGATAGGTCTTATAGTTTTAATTGTGATTTTCTGCCTGGCCCTTTACATGTCAATTAACCGTGAATTCGGAGACAGGGTTATCAGGTTTCTTTTACGAATTTTAAAAAAGATTTCACAGAAACAACATGAAAAAATCGAACAAAGGGCCATAAATGCTGTTGAAGGGTTTCAAAATAGTATGAAAGTCATGTTAAGTGATCGGAAAGTATTTTTATATGGGATACCCCTCTCTTTTTTCATTTGGGCTCTTGAAATCCTCAGAGTCTACCTAGTTTTCGTTGCACTTAATATTAATGTTCCTCTGGAAATTATTGCTGCAGTTTTTGTTATTTCAACATTAATAGGGATGATACCCTTACTACCAGGAGGACTGGGGGCAGTGGATGGTATGATGATACTCCTCTACTCCTATGCAGGTATACCTCCATCAGTGAGTGCAGCTGCTACTATAGTGGAGAGGTTGATATCATTCTGGATGACATCTATTCTGGGGGTGGCTGTCCTACCCTACTTTGGTGCAGATGCAGTGGAGAAACTTTCCAAAAAACTTTAGAAAATATCCTGGGAGTTAATGGAATTAGACCTTAAATTTTTTCAGAGCTATTAAACTGATTTTTTGAGGTTTCATGGCAATTTGAAACATATATTGGTTTAAAAATCTATAAATCGTCTCCAATACCCTAAGAACAAATGGAAAAATATATAAAACCTCCAACACTAGATCAAGTCGGTGATTATCATGGAAATAAACGGAGTGGAAATAGAAAACACTTTTGCAGAAGCATTCGGTATACAAGTATCCCGACTGCTGGTAACCGCAGCAACCAAAAAACTGGCAAAAATCGCTGCAACAGAAGCTACAGGATACGGAACATCAGTTATTGGCTGCCCTGCAGAGGCAGGCATAGACTGTTATGTCCCACCAGAAAAAACCCCAGACGGCAGACCTGGTTACATTATCATGATCTGCAACATGGACAAGAAGAAACTGGACCACGAATTATTAGAAAGAGTTGGAATGTGTATCCTAACTGCAGCTACCACTGCAGTCTTTGATGCCATGGAAGACCCCGATGAGAAGATGACCACGGGTAAGAAACTCAAGTTCTACGGAGACGGTTACGAGAAAAAAACAGAAATCGATGGAAGAACCATACATTCCATCCCACTTATGGCAGGAGACTTCTTGGTTGAAGAAGAACTAGGGGTAAAGTCTGGTGTTGCAGGCGGAAATCTATTTATAATGGCTGATACTCCTGCATCCGGATTAATAGCTGCAGAAGCAGTAGTAGATGCCATTGAATCTGTTCCTGGAACTATTACACCCTTCCCTGGGGGAATCGTAGCTTCAGGTTCCAAAGTGGGCTCCAACAAGTACAAATTCCTGGGTGCATCCACCAACGAAAAAATGTGCGTAACCCTTAAAGACGAAGTTGAAGACACACAAATCCCTGCAGAAGTCAATGGAGTTTTCGAAATCGTTATTGATGGTGTCAGTGAAGAAGCAGTTAAAGCAGCCATGAAAGCAGGTATAGAAGCAGCAGTACGGGTCCCCGGTGTTTTAAAAATTAGTGCAGGTAACTTCGGAGGAAACCTGGGTGCATACAAACTAAATCTGCATGATCTATTTTAAAGATAAAGATGGATTTTAAGGTTCTCAACTACCTTAATTTCTCTTTTTTTAAATAATTTTTTCTAAAATATCCTATTTATTCTATTATATTTTATTCGTGGTTTGTTATTCTACACAAAAACCAGCAGGCTCCGCACTTTCTATTATATTCCATATCTCTTTCTCAGATAAATCAACTCCTAAAAGTAAACCCGCTTTATCCAGTGCTTTTATAATCTTTTTAATAGTTTTAACATCTGTTGCAGAAACAGTGTGCGAATGTATATTCCGTGAAATTTGTGATAAAGTATCCAATGATCTCCTGGCATCCGGCTTTCTGTACTCCTCTTCACATCTTTTAAGGTCTTCATAATCTTTTAAATATAGTTTACGGGTTACAACTTGCTCTAAACCTGGAAGATAGTGTTTTGAATCCAGTATACGCCCTCCATTTTTAATAATAATGTTTTTATCGTCAGTGGCACCAGGCTCATGTCGCAGTAATAGTTCACTAACTCTACCGTATTCCTTTATCTTCTGAAATATCTCATCTTGACTGAGATTAACTCCCAATAGGAATCCTTTCTCCTTTAGCTCTTTTTCCAAACGTCCCAAACTTTTAGTGTCGGGTCCTGTAATCCTATGGGAGTGTATACCTCCACCAGAAAGCGTGTAAAGCCTTTCCAGAGTTTCCATCCGTATTGAGTCTGCTTCCAACTTTTTAAGGAATCTTTCCATTTCATGAGCATCTTTAAGTCCAACTTTTCTTTTCAGAGGTTCGTGGAAGCCGGGTAAATAGTATTCTATGTCTTCCAGGGTACAGCCATGTTTTAAGATGATTTCTGCTTCTTCACGGATATCCTGGACGTCGTGGCTTTCTGTGATTTTAATCTCTGGTTTGATGACCACTTCCACTAATCTACCGTACTTGCGTGCCACTTCTTTGATTTCTTCCTCATTAAGGTCCACACCCAAAAGCAATCCTTCTTTTTTAAGCTCATCTGCCACTTTTTCCAGGGTCTCCTTATCTGGTCCTGATATCCAGTGGGAGTGAATACCACTTACTGATTCATATATGCGTTCTAAGGATTTTTTCCGTTTGGGGTCTGTTTCCAGACTATTTAAAAACCGATCCAGTTGATCAATCTCTGTGATACCAATTTTTCTGGCCAGCGGCTCTCTGAATTCAGGAAGATGATACTCAATGTTTTCCAGGGTGCAGCCGTGTTTGAGAATGATTTCTGATTCTTTACGAATATCTCCCACCTCGTGCATCATGGTGATCTTCATAATGGTGGGTTGTATGGCTGCAAAGTAGATATCTTCTGCCCCACTGCTTTCAGGTGAAATTACTTTATTAGCTCCTGAACGGAATAATCGTTTGATATTCACCTTTTTACTGGCCCTGGTGACTATCCAGATTTCGGGATGTATTTCCCGAGCAGTGAGGGTGATGAAGAGATTGTCCACATCTTCACCAGTGGTGATGATAACTCCCCTAGCTCTTTCAATACCAGCTTCAATCATTACCTTTTCATCAGTGGCATCACCAGGAATGGCCAGAACATTTGGATCTTCCCAGAGTTCTTTTTCCACGATTTTGGTATCTTTTTCAATTACTATGACCGGGTAATTTCTTTTCAAAAGCTCTTTATGAACAGCGCTACCTACTCTTCCATAGCCACAGAGGACGAAATGGTTCTTAGCGGCTCTAATATGTCTCCTATGCCTCGCTCCAGAGGTAATATCTTCTACAGTCATGGAAACCACCATAATAATTAAAGTAAAAGCGTAAGCAATCAAACTAGCCCCTCCCAAAACCAGGGTAATCACAAAAAATTTTTGTAACGGACTCTGAGGGCTTATATCACCATAACCCACAGTTGCTGTGGTGATAACAGTGAAATAAATTGAGTTAATAATGTCAAGGCGCATGATCAGGAGCGATCCGATTATTCCATAAGTTAACAATCCTACCACTGCAATAATAGGATATTTAATCACCGAAAACGGAATTACAGGAACAGTAGGTAAGGAAGTTCTGGGACTCTGCAAATCATCACCATGAGGCTAGCATTTATTTCCATACTATCGTTTTTCATATATTCTATCAAATAAGGAAAATGTTCGGTAAACATTGGGGGGGCATGGTTAAATATCATCTTTCTTATAATTATAAGTAGTGATATCATGACTCCTAAGGATATGGTGGTTGCTGATGCCAATGCTGATGCCATGGGCATTCCACGAACTTCTCTAATGGAAAACGCAGGAAGATGTCTGGCCCGAAGAATCACTCAGACTAGGGACCCCTGCAAAGTTTCCATATATGCGGGTAATGGTGGAAACGGTGGGGATGGATTTGTAGCAGCCAGATATCTCTTGAATAAAGGGTTTGAAGTTGAGGTGTTCCTTTTATCTGAACCTTCCCTTATCAAATCCAGGGAAGCACTATTGAACTGGAAAGTACTGGAAGAAATCAGTAAAGGAACCAGCCCACTAACGCTTGAAATTATTAGAGACTCATCCAACCTCCATGAAACTCATTCGGAAGTTGTTATAGATGCACTATTAGGTACTGGGGTTTCTGGAGATCTTCGAGAACCAATATCCACGGCAGTTGACATTATAAATCAATCTGAAGGGTTTATAGTTGCGGTAGATGTTCCCACAGGTGTTGATCCTGGATCAGGAATGGTCAACCACAAGGCAGTGCGTGCTGATGTAACCGTAACCTTCCATAAGGTCAAAGTTGGACTCAACATTGCCAGTGTGGAATATGTAGGGAGCATAGAGGTTTGTGATATAGGAATACCCCGGGAAGCAGAACTATTCACCGGGCCAGGAGACTTGTTAAGAATAAGCAAAAGAGATGAAACATCCCATAAGGGACAGAATGGTAAAGTTTTAATAATTGGGGGTAGCAAGGAATATTCCGGTGCACCAGCCCTGGCTGCAATGTCGGCACTTGCCGCCGGCGCAGATCTGGCTGTTGTAGCTTGCCCACAACATTTATCACCAGTTATCAGATCCTACTCGCCTGATTTGATAGTTCACGGGTTATCGAATGATTTTATTAATCCAAAAGATACTGATGAATTGCTGAAACTATCAGAAAACTTTGATTCAGTAGTATTGGGTTGTGGAATAGGGAGAGAAGATGAAACCTCCTTAGCAGTTAATGATCTGGCAGTTGAAATTGAAAAACCACTGTTGATGGATGCTGATGCACTTAAACTGGTCGGACCTGGTGTTCTACCGCGAAGAATTCATGAAACTGTAATCACACCTCATAAGGGTGAGTTTAAGGAATTTTCAGGATTAAACATTCCAGCAGATCTAAAAAACAGGATAAATGTAGTTAAAGAGGTTTCAAGAGAGTCCGAAACAACCATTATTTTGAAGGGAAATGTGGATATAATAGCCTGTGATGATAATTTAAAATTAAATAAGACTGGCAACCCTGGAATGACTGTTGGTGGCACTGGTGATTGTCTGGCTGGTTTAATTGGGGCTTTAATTGCAAGAGGGCATGATTGTTTTGAAGCCACTTATCTTGGAGCTTATATCAATGGAAAAGCTGGCGACCTTGCTCTTGAAGAATACGGTTACAATTTCACGGCTACAGATCTTTTGAAGTTCATTCCCAAGGCATTTTAATGACCAATGGTAAATTTCATTTCGAATCAATTTTTTATTTGGTTCTATGGTTTTGCAATAGAAACATGGTTAACTGAATTATCCTGATTATTATAACCCCCATTTGCTGTTATCAACGCGGGTTAGTACATAATGTTGGATTTGAGAAATTACTAAAAAATCAGATATTAAATTATTAAATCTCGGTGATTATTTTTTTGTAACAATAAATGAGTATAAAAAACTGGTTTAAACTGGTTTAAAAAAAGAAGTTATGTGGATAATAAATCCACATTTGTCTCAATTTTTGGGTTGAATTTTATTTAGCTGGGATGATTAAGTCCCTTTCTCCGCCAGGCACGAATTCCCGTAGTGCACCTTTTGCTATGGACTTCCTTGGATTTTTGAAGTCGAAGGCCAAGTTATCATCAGCAAAGGCAACTTTTATCAGCGGGTTCGCGCAGAATGCGTCCCCCCTTGCTGCGTGTGGAGCCTGGGCAATACCAGCGTATTCTGGCTGGTGTCCCACGTTCATGGCGTAGTTGGGGTAGTTAGGACCGCGTAGTTCGTGGATCAAACCTTCATCACTTCTGATGGAGAGAGAGTTGGATGCTCCGCACTGGTCCTGCAGGTCGTAACCATAGAAACCGAGCCGGCTGTGGGCTTCTTTGTGGAGGATCTGGCTTAAGTACCATCCGTTGATCCCGGCATTGGAATTTCCAGTGGCAAAGGCCACGGAACATCCAGCAGCAGCAGAAACAACAGCGGCCCTCTGGGATCCTCCGAAGTGGTCTTCCAGGAGTGCAGGATACTCGTACTGTTCCAGTCCATACATGGTAACTTCTGCTGCTATGTCGTGGACCACTTCATTGGTGGCTTTGGTTCCGCAGATACCATATTTGTCATCTACGTATTCCATTCCGTAGTAAACAAAGTCGTCCAGGATGTCGTCAGTGTAAGCTGCAGTTGCGTACTGGGTGAAACCTACTCCACCAGACATGTAAGAACCGAGCCAGATCTGGTCGTATATGGTGGCTGCTGCTCCAATAACCTCCAGGGATATTTTGGCAGGATCATCAGATATTCGGGAAGTCTGAATCATGTCAGCCATTATACCAAAGGAAATACCTCCAGGCTCATTTGGTCCTCTTGCTCTTCTAGCTGGGAGGATACTTCCCATTTCTATAACGTCTGCGTGTTTAGCAGCGTATGAGAAATCAGCTATGGCTGCTTCCCCTGCACAGAGTTTGTAGGCTGCGATGAAACTCATACCGATCTGCATGGCAGACCATCGGGACACAGTTCCCCCATCACAGACTCGTACCACCAGAGAAGGAACTCGGCTGATCTGGTAGGTTTTACTGCCAATGTATTCTTTGAGCATTTCAGCCTGTTCTTCTGGGAATTGTTTGTTGATATCGATTAGGAACCGGGGATCCAGTTCATCAGCCAGGTTGTCATCACCGGTGAATAGTTTGGCGTAACAGTCTCCTACCAGACCAGGGTGTACCTCTACCATGTGTTCCTGAACCACTGCACCACCAGGTAGTGCATGGTTGATGGTTTCCATGTACTCGTTGATGGTTTCTGGTGTAACTTCCACACCTAAACGTTTTTGTAGAACAGAATGAGCAGTGTCCATACCCACAATGATGGTTCGTTTAATATCGTCGTTGAGTTGCTGGATAGCTGCGTTGTTACAGAAGTGCAGGTCATCTCCTTCCACGTAAGTGTCGGTACCAGAAACTTTATAGGCCATCAATTTCCGCTGGCCCAGTGGTACTCCCACATCGGGGTTGTAGAATGGAATGCCCCTTTCTTTTTCAATTTTTTTGGAGAATTCATCGAATTCCCTTTTTCGGGGGGACTGTTTCCAGCCTCCGAAACAGTAAAAATCAGTGTGAGTTTGTTTGGGATCTTCATCAAACTTGTGTTTCAAAGCTTTTAAGAAGAGCTTTTTTTCGTTGTTCATTTACCATCACCCAGTTTTGCTTTTAAATCATCTTTGAAAACTTCTAAACCAAATCCACCATCAGTTCGGGTTTGATGAATGGTTAAAACTGCTTCGATAGCTTCTTTATCTTCTCTCATACCTATGTTGTCACTGCGGTAGATGGTGGTGATTTCTTTCAAGTATTCATCATCCAGTGGTTCTCCCACATCCACAGGTGTGTCCAGTGGTCTTCCTACCTGATCTTTCACATAGGATATTCTACCGGTTTCTTCGTTGTAAACGTATCTCTGCAGTGCATCGAACATAAGTCCGTTTTCATCCAGTCTTAGGGAGTGACCGTGTACAGTTGCGCCTCTTAGACCACTTTTTGCCGGGTCAAAGAATTCGGTTTCCAATAATTCCTTTGAAATTTTTTCCAGATCCAGTTCTCGGATTTCAATAACCTGCCTTCCAGATAGGGTTCCGGTGTCCACTCCTCTGTACCTTGACATGTAGGTTCGTGCACGGTCATAAGGGTGTGCAGGAGCGTTGTACATTGAATCTGCAAATTGGATGTATCTGGTTCTGCCACCTTCTTTTGCTCCTGGTATGGGTTCTACCAGATCTTTCATCATGTCTTCTTCGAAATCCATCTCTTCCAGTGGAGGATGCACAGTTTTGTAGCCTTCTCCAGGATTTCTGTGACCTAAAACACTTACAATATCTTCATCATTAATATCTCTAATTTTTTTCATCTCAAAATCAGGATCCAAATGGTTCCTACGGTTTTGAGCTATTTTTGTTTCTCCAGGGGTGTACTGGGGTTTGTATGACATTTTCAATCACCTATTAACTTCACAGTTTCTTTGGAATTTGCCTTGGGATCTACTATTCCTCTAAGGCTGGGATCTACATTTTCTTCAATACCATAGCCTACTTTCAAATAATCTGATACAGTAGTCTTTGTTCTGGTGAAAATACCTGCTCTTAAATCAAAACCGAAATTTAAGGTTTTTTCAAGAATGGATTTAGTTTTTTCCATAAATTCTTCCAGTTTTTCATGTTTTATGGTGACTACTATTTCTCCAACAGAAACTAAAAGTTCAACTTCTTTTCCTTTGACAGTTATGGTCTTTCTATCAGGATGGTTTACACTGGTTCCCCTTGCAGGGCCGTATGCCACAACTTTGGGTAGGGATTCTCCGTTCACCAGGAATCTTAACACTCCCTCCAGCTCCAGTAACTCATTGAGGATTTTCTCAGTGGTTTCTGGTTTCAGGCGCCTGTGAGGAAATATCTTCACATCAATGGCCTTGATTTGTTCCATCTTGATCACCTGAACAGACTAAATCTTGTCTTTTATTTCACGAGCTCCATCAGCTATGTACTTAAGAGGCTCTTTGAAATATTCAATGTCGCTGTATATGGTTCCCACCAATCCAGATGTTGCTTCTGGTGAAAACATCTGTGTTCCAGCGTCCATACACATTGCTGCCGCTGTACATGGCACTGCGAATCCTTTACTGTGCCGGGTTACAACGTGGTTTCCGTGGAAGATACCTGGACCTCCTCCTCCGTAGATGGAGTGAGAGAAGAAGCTCATTCCCACACCGGTTCCTTCTACACGGCCGTAGTCTACACCAGGGAGACTGGTTTCAAATTCAAGTATGTCGTTGTAGTAGAGTAGGGTGGATGCAACTCCCTGGGCTGCTCGGGAAGCCCCGATATTCACGATAACGGAACTTACAAGTCCAGCTGCTGCGTATGCATTCCATAATGCCCAGTCAACTGGTTCGTAGATTTTGTATCCTGATGGCATGGTCTTAGCCACTTTTATAACTCCATCATCAACTGCTCTTTCAACTAAAGAAGTAACAACTGTACCTACGGTTCCTTTACCATTTTCTTTTACCAGGTCAAATACTAGGTTGTTGGCGTTTAGACCCTGGTAAGCTAATCCTAAAAGGTGGAATCTTTCAAATGCACCTACAGCATCACCCATTTCGAAGTTAGCTGTTTGTTCTAAAAGTGAGGATAATGCTACAGCGTTTAAAGTGTTTTTCTTGGTCATGGCTACCACATGGTTGGCCATTATGTTTCTCAAACCGTAGCCCATACCTTCCAGTAACTGTGGTGGGCCCAGTAAAGCACTGACATTAGCACCTGAAAAATCAACAGACTGGGGGTATTTACCCAAAACAGCAGTTTTAACAGCTGAAGCTTCAAATTTGTCCACATTAAAGGTATCAATAATAGCTTGCACAACTGCTGATCCAGTAACCATGGTGGAAACTGTGTAATCTCCAGCCATTTTCAGTCTCTGGGATGGTAATTGAACCAGTAACTGTTCTCCTTTGTTAATGAGCTTGAGGTTGAAATCGTCTTCATCATTAACCCGGATCATCTTCTCAATTTTTGCTGCAATAACATCAACGTTTTCTACAATGGGTAGCTTTAGTTCCCTACCTGGAATAAAATTAGATTTACCGCCGTAAGCTGCTTTTTCCAGTGATTTTTCAATTCCGGATAAGTTAACTGCAACGGACCGTTTGACTTCTTGCACAATATTCTCTATTGTGGGATTCAACATTGGACTTACCGCTTCTAGTGGGACATCGCCCTCTAAAAGCTTCCCATCTGCGCCATATAGGTCTATTTTGTCTTCATAGGTTGGCATAACATTTACACCTCTTTAATTTTTTAAGGGGGGGTTGAAGAAGAGACTGGCAAAGGTCTCTCTTCGAATCTGTAGGGGGAACGTGATTGATGATCCAGACTTTTTTCATTCATTTTCATTTTTCATTAATTTTTCATTCTTCCAGTCTAGACCGATGGTGAATATGTAACCATAAGTGATAATATTACTTTAAGTGATAAAATAACCTATAATAATTTAATGACTATTGGTTAGTTAGTAACCAGTAGTAGAACACTTATAATTGTTTCGATCTGATTTTTTTGCAAAACATTATAAGGGTACATTTTAAAAAACACCAAAAAATCAAAAAAAGAATTAAAAAAACAAGAAAATTTATTTAATTGTTTAATGGCATTAATTTTCAGATTAAATCGATTAAAATCAACCACGAGGCTATTATTAGCATATCATTAATAAAAAAATGAGAAATAGTAGTTTAAATATATTTAAAAGGTCTTGAGAAATCACGGCTGAATTTTAACCTTGAAAGTAAGTGATAATTAAAGCGTCAATATCTGATTCTTTTCCATATGGATTTTCCATATGCATGCCACTTAACTTCATGGCTATTGTTTATTATTATAATTCATTATCATGTGGCGTATTAAATCTTCAACATCGTTTACAAACTTGTCATGGTCGATCCCTCGGCTTTCCAGGATTTTTTCATGATCCGGAGGAATATCTGACATTCGTTTGGAAATAGATGATAGCAAAACGGCTGCTTCAATTGGATCTACATCGGAGCGTATGGTTCCATCATCGATACCGGTTTGAATGGAGTTACACATGATAGAGAACCTTTCTGATCGCAATTCCATGATCTTATTTAGATATTGGTTAGCGACCTGTTCTTCCTGTGAGGTTGAGGGGCTAGGAGGGCATTTATTGATCTGGCTGACTACACAGTTAAGATACTCATTATTCATTATTCTTTTAATATCAAATCTACCTGATTGGAAATAGGTATATAGTCGTATGTAATCTCTGTAATTTTTGGTGAATTCATAATAAGCCTTACGAAAAGCAGAGACTTTTTCAATTCCCTTTTCTGCATTTTCAACTTCTTCTTTAATTTTTGAATTCAAAATCAATGTTCCACGCAGAACAATGGCAAAAAAAAGTTCTTCTTTGTTGGCAAAGTAAAGATAAAGAGTTGCTTTGCTCAGTTCAACTTCCTGGGCGATGTCATTCATGGAAACTTCATCATAGCCCCTGGCAAAGAATAATTTTTCAGCGGCATTAATAATGTCATTCCGCCTTTGTTCTTTTTCTCTTTCCCTTCGATCTTTAATGGACATTGCCTCAACTCCTAATTGCTTAACATGTAACATCAGTTATTATAGTTCTAAGGTTTTATTATTTTATTGAATTTAGGCTTGCAAAAAAATAAGAAGAAATTTCAAATAAGAAAATGATTGGAATTAAAATAAAATAACACTTCAAAAAAAAAACACTTCAAAAAATCTAATTAAAAAAATCGAATAGAATAAAAAAAGAAGCTCAACCAGTATATATCTAAATTAGCATATTTCTAATTAATAAAAGCCCATTGCTTTGGCCAAAATAAGCACGCCCACTCCAACTATTCCTCCAAAACCTGCAACCAGTAAGGTTAAAATGTTGATGGGGATCTTGAAAAATGGGAGTATGTTCCAGATGAAAAGAAGCACCCATCCCAGTATCATGTGCACCAGGATGCTTAGGGCAATTTTCCCCAGTTTCAAGAGCAGTCCAACTCCTAAAACTCCCAATACCAGTAGGATAATGCCCAGGATCACCATGGTCAGGATTTCCATAATCCGGTTCCTCTCATCTGAACTATTTAATTGTAATGTCTGTTTTTAATAATCCAATAGGGATAAACTACTCTTTGACTATTTCCTACGGCAAATATCCTGATAACAGGCCGCCTGGATCCCATAATTCTTGACCATACCTGCCATTTCCCGCTGATCCATCTCTTTATCTTCAAACGAAACAGCTTCTTCCTGATACAGGCTGAATGGTGATTGTCTTCCCAGAATGCGCATGCTACCTTTATGCAGTTTCAAACGCACTGTTCCAGAAACACGTCCCTGCATGTTGTCTATGAGCTGATCCAGGTCTTCACGGAGTGGCTCATGCCACAATCCATTGTAAACCAGTTCAGAGTAAGTTTGGGATACAATCTCTGAGAACTTCAACTCATCCCGGGTTAAAACCAGCTGTTCCAGTGCCTGGTGGGCATTAATTAAAAGTACAGCTCCTGGAGTTTCATAGTTCTCCCTAGATTTTAGGCCGATTATTCGGTCTTCCATTATGTCCACCCGGCCAATTCCATGCAATCCTGCAATTTCATTAGATTTTTTGATGATGTCCAGGGGACCAAGGAGTTCTCCGTTAATTTCAGTGGGAACACCTTCTTCAAAGGATATTTCAATAATTTCAGCTTCATCAGGCGCATCCTCAGTAGAACGTGTCCAGCTAAAGGCTTCTTCAGGAGTTTCCACCATGGGATCCTCCAGTATATCTCCTTCTATGGAACGTCCCCACAAGTTCTCGTCTATACTGTAAAGCTTATCTGAAGGTAAGGGGATTCCATGAGACTCTGCATAGCTAACTTCTTCTGTTCTGGTTAGGTTCAAATCCCTTATGGGGGCTATAACCTCACAATCTGAGAATGATCTGATAATGGACTCGAAACGGAACTGATCATTGCCCTTTCCAGTACAACCATGAGCAATTGCTTCAGCACCAACTTTATCAGCCAGTTCAACGATTTTAATGGCTATAAGAGGTCTGGCAAGCGCAGTTGAGAGGGGATAACCTTCATAAACAGCATTTGCTTTAATGGCCCGGAAGATAAATTCACTTGCGAACTCATCTTTGGCATCAATGGTGTAATGTTCAAGACCCATTTGCCTTGATAAATTTGCAGGTCTTGTAATTTCATCGTCTGGCTGCCCAACATCAACACAGGCAGTTATAACTTGCTTATTATATTTTTCTTCGAGTAATTTTATGCATACTGAGGTGTCCAGCCCACCGCTGAACGCTAGAACCACTTTTTCCATATTTAAATCTCCTTGATCCTTTTTTAGGTTATTATGTAAGAATAAATATTACTAAAACTATGATGCTAGGCTATAAAAAAACTTTATGATATTCAATTTCTCTTTGGAAACATATTTTTAACTTACTTTTATCTTGCCATAAAGAGTTAAACTAGTGAAAACTCTCATTAGATGTTCATTAAATGCTTTAACATAAAAAGTAATGTTTTTTGTTTTAAAAAATCTTTTTCAGCTGTTTCCAGTATAGGTGGAAGTGGAATAGTGTGCTGAAGGCCATTATAATGGCAAATTCAGCATGCCAGAAATCTATGGTTAAGTTCCAGGAAGATTGAATCCCATAGTTGATGAAGATCACCATTAACAGACCAGTTACTCCAGTAACCAGGAAACTCAGGATAAGGATAATATTCCAGATTTTATAATAAATCCTTCGTTTAAGGCGTTTTTCCAGGTAAAGAAGGTAGCTAATTAAGTATATGATGGTAAGGGTGGTGGTCAAAGGTAAGAGGTAATAGTTTTCATTGGAGATAGAATGGGCTTTATTAATCTTAGAAAAACTCCTATTGCTTCCATTTTCAACATTTCCTTTGCTGACAATACTTGAACTGGTATTGGTTGATTTAGAGCCGGGTGATTGGGAATGATCACAAATATTGTCATGGTTGGTATCCACATAACGGGGGCATTGACCTGGAAAAGGATCATTTAAAAGTCCATAGGGGCAGTCATTCCAGGCATAAACTGCGATTGGAGTGAGGATGGCTATTAATAGCAAAACATACAATTTTTTCACTTTAACAGCCTCCTTTTTTTCTTACCGGAATTAAGTAGATTATCAGACTTCCAGTAGGAGTGGATATGGAACAGGGCAACCCAGAACATGGCGATTGAAAACTGAACATGCCAGTATAGTAATGCTTGGTTAAGGGGAAGAGCAAAACCATATTCAACAAGGCCTAAAAGCACTAAACCTACTCCTACAGAGATTAAAAAGGTTATGAGGATGAGGATATTCCACAGGCGTATGTGGGTGGATTTTTTCATGTAATTTTTTTGGTAAAGGATGAAACTAACTAAATAAGCTGCTATGAGAGTTATGGATATGGGTATTAAATCATAGGTCATGTTCATCGATATTATTCCAAGTTTATTTTATTTAACATCAGGAACGACTTTGGAGTAATTAAATATATCTAGATATTAAATTTTCTTCAGCATTTTTTTATTCAGTATTATGAATATAATATACTAGTTCGACTTAATAGTTAGACTTTAATTTTCTTAAGAAAATGTTATAATGTATATGTGTTTATAGATGTGTGGTTTTCATATCCACACTCAAACAAAAGAGGTGGGGTTCATGGAAAAGAAGAGTAAGGCGGTCCTCATTGCCATAATTCTGCTTTCAATTTTTTTGGTTTCTTATTTATCCTTTAGTTTTTTCACCAAAAACGGTAATTCAGAGTATTCCTCTAGAGAAGTATTGGGCACTTACAATCTTCCTACAGCAGAAATTTCCACCAGGGTTTCTGTGGATCAGGCCATTAAGAGTCGAAGATCTGTTCGAAGCTTCAGTTCAACTCCCCTCACTTTAAAAGATGTTTCACAACTTTTATGGGCTTCTCAGGGTATAACGGATTCAGAGAGAAAATTCAGGGCTGCTCCGTCCGCAGGTCGTGTTTTTCCCATGGAGATGTACTTGGTTGTCGGTAATAACAGTGTTCAGGGGCTGGGAGCAGGGATATATCATTATAATCCTTTCAACAACACTCTGGAAAAGATTGTGGAAGGAGACCAGCGGTATAATCTGTCACAGGCAGCTCATCAACAGAAATGGGTTAATGATGCACCTATAAGTCTGGTAATTATTGGGAATTATCAGAAAATGAGGGATAAATATCCTGATGAAAGAATCAGCACCAGGTTCGTGGATATGGAAGCGGGGCATATAGGAGAAAATATATATCTGGAAGTGGAATCCCTGGGTCTGGGAACAGTAGCCATTGGTTCATTCTATGATGATCAAATGATAAACCTTCTAAAATTACCCTCCCATGAAACACCTCTTTATATATATCCAGTGGGGTTCCCGGCAGCATAGGATGAATTTTTTAAGGTTTAATATAATAATCAAAATATTATAATCAAATAGATAAAGGAGTCAGCATCAAATACTTATTGAAAATATGTTAATTCAATCAAATGAAGAATTTTAAGGCAGGATAAGCTTATCTAAAACAAGGGTGGATCATGGAATTCAAAATTGAGACTCTTGCCTGGGATACAGGGGGTGACATTACCCTGAATGAAGATTTAATGAGTGAAATATCTCTAAATGATCTGGGGAATCATTTAGTTGATGTTGCTTTAAAGGGAACACCCCTCTTGAAGCTGGGAAAAGGAAGTCCCCGCATTCTCTTATGTGCAGGGATCCATGGAAACGAACTTCCTCCGCAAGTGGCAATTTTCAGACTTTTAATCAGGCTTGAGAATAAGAAAATCAAGGGGACAATTTACATTATACCCATTGCTATTCCTCATGCCACTATGAAAAATTCACGCAGATTCAAGGGATGGGATATGAATCGTAAAACATTTAAGGAAGGATATATCTCCAATACCATCCTCGAAACAGCTAAAGCTGAGAAGATTGAGGCTGCAGCTGACTTCCACTCCACTCAACCTCAAAGTAATCCTGGTGTAGAAAGTGTTTTTTGCTCGAAAAAGCCATGCTATGAGAGTTTTGAAATAGCCTCCCACATAACCAGTGAAACATCTTCTAAGGTCATTTCACAGGAAAAAGCAGGCACTTTATATGGTGGAGCCCTGGAAGATGAGCTTAATATCAATGGAATTCCTGCAGTCACCTGCGAAGTTGTATCCAGAAATGGTATGATTGATTCAGGTAGTGTAGAGAGATCATTACTCCAGATGGAATCTTTTTTGAATTATTTCAACATCATTTAAATCATTAAATACAGTTGAAGACTTTTTAATTTTCCTTGCCAATCTCGTTAATAGAGATAAATTTTCCATTAGATAATTTATATAATCCTAGAATTCCCATTTACCAGTAAATAATGATTATTACCGAGAGTAATCATTACAAAGAATTACAAAGACATATCAATCATGGCATTGTCAATGAGTATATCTTCAGTGATTTAATGAAATATTAACAGTATATGTAATTGAGCATATTTAGTAGGAGATAAAATGCCTTCTTATAAAAAACATATTCTATTTTCAATTATAATGGTTTTACCATTTTTTCCTGAGGTTTATTACCTTGCACTGGCTGTTATTGGTGCTTCAGTAGTGGATCTGGATACCAGCTTCCGTTACCGCAATCTCTTAATCATGGCTTTATCTGGAGGGGTCCTGGCATTTTTATTAGAATTATTTAATATTACTCCATTTCCGGGAATTTTATTAATTAGCATTGCGTTATTCTTCTTTGTAGCCCAGCACAGAGGATTAGTTCATTCCATCCCCGGAGTTTGTTTGGTAGCCTTTTCTCTATCTCTTTTTGTTTTAAGCTTCCAAGGACTTTTATCTGCCTTCAATATGGATTACCGGATTTCAATCTATTTAACTTCCATAATCATAGGAGTCCTAGTGCTTAATAGGGGCTTTTTGATTTTATATGCATTACTCGTTTCATTAGGAATCTTTTTAACTCCAGAAAGAAGTTTCAACTTTTTATACATCTATACGGCACTGTTTGTAGGGTCTTTAAGTCATTTAATACTTGATCTATTCACTGGTAATGGGGTTAAACTTTTTGGACCGATATCAAGTCATAACTATGGTAAAATTGCAGGATTATTTCTTTTAGTCTTATGGGCGATTTTTGTGTTGATTTTTAATTTTTTTCCAGAAACAAATTTTAACTTACCACTAGACGATCTATTTAATTATAATCCATTCAATTTCAAATAAATCAACAAATAATATTCTAATTCTATATTTTGCAGTATAAGTCTTTTTTTTAATTATTAGAAATACTTCATAGTAGCTATAGTTGAAATTAGCTAGTTTTAAATCTTTTTACATCTGGGAGAATTTTTTAGTTATCTTTATATATCATGTTTTATAATGATGAATTGTAATTTATCATGGTCATAATATGGTCAAGATGAAACCCATGAATGGAATAAAGTAGACTAATTAAAGGGTTTGTCATTTAACCATGTTAACTGTTGATGATGTATCTGTATTAAAGATTAAGGGGCTAATTTACATGTTTATAACAAGAATATTCTACGGAATCGCCTATTTTATTGTATTAATATGGGAGATATTTAAGGCCACCATAGATGTTGCTATCAGAACTCTTAATGGCAAGGTAGATCCAGTGGTTGTGGAAATCCCCACGGTCCTGAAAAGGCCAATTTCCCAGACTATTCTGGCTAACAGTATAACCCTCACCCCTGGCACACTTTCCATAGATCTGGACTCTGAAAATCAGGTTTTAAGGGTTGCAATCATAACTCCACGTTCTAAAGAGGAAGTCATACCATTTGAACCATACATTAAAGGGATGTTAGAATGAATCTGTTTGTATTATCTCAATATGTATTAATGGCGGCTTTAGCCATATTCGCCGTGGCCACCATCAGAATTGCCACCCGTAAGACAATCGCCATGGGATTGGTTGGACTTTCTGGGTTTACCATTGCTGTGGCCACCTTCCTGATACTGTTAAATAACCTTTATGGCATTGCCTTTTGTCGAGATATAGCAATTGCACTACTAATTATGGATATGGTGGGAACCATAGCTTTCGCCCGAGTTCTAAGGGGGTATGCACGTGGATGATATAATTACCATTATCAAATCAATCATACTGCTGGTCGCAGCTGTTTTAGTAATTTTAACCGCTATTGGAATAATAAGGTACAAGGATGATATGGAAAGAGTGTTATACGCCAGAATACACATTTTGGGTGTTATAGATATTGCTTGCATTGTTTCCTTACTTGTACTGGGAGAACCCCTATTGGCTGGTGTTTACTTTATATTAACCCCCTTTGCATCCCACGCCATAGCAAATGGGTACTATTATGGGGAGGATAAAGATGATTGAATATTTATTCATGCTAACTGCAGTTCTAGGAGCTATCCTTGCTTTGATGCAAAGGGATCTACTCAAATCTGCTATCTTGGTGGGTATCAGTGGAGCTTCCATTGCCATTTTATACCAGTATCTGCTGGCACCTGATGTGGCACTTACCCAAGCCATTGTGGGAGCAGCTATTTTACCAGTTTTCTTTGCACTGGCAGTTTACAAAACACGCAGGATGGAGGAATAAGATGGTCATTGACGTACAAATTGCATCATTATTTACCGCAGTGTCCCTGATTATCATCGGTATTTTTGCCGCAGCATTCCTGGACAATATCATCAAAAAAATAATTGGTCTAGCTTTCATTGGAGATGGGGTTAACCTATTCTTGATTGCCATAGGTTACAAACCCGGTGGAATCGTATACATATACCTACCAGGCATGGCAGCAGAATGGTTCTCACAAAACGCAGCTTATCCCCTTCCCTTTGCCATGGTTTTAACCAGCATTGTCATCGGAGCCAGTACCATGGCGGTGATGCTGGGAATCATCATTGTACTCTACAAAAAGCGCGGATCCTTAAGCGCGAAGGAGATTCTGGGAGAGTAATCAAATGTCACTTTACAATTTCAATGAAATCAATAATATGCCTTGCAATGCAACCGGGGGGATATTATGAACATCCTTATACCCCTGATGGTTATTGTTCCCATACTATGTGCCCTGTTTTTAAACCTTTTACATAAAAAGGATCGCACAGTAAAGACTATAGCCATCATTTTAGCCTTAATATTACCTTCATTACCAATTATAGCCAATTATGGTTTTCATTACTTTGGTGGATACGCACCTCTCATTGAAAATCCATCCTTATCCAGTAACCTACCCTCAATCATCACCGGAACTGTTTTAAACACTTTCCACCCTGCCATCACCTATTCCTTCCAGAGTGCACAGAAAATATTCGTATTCATACTGGGATTGGTGGGACTTCTGGCTGTATTCACATCTCTATTTGAAACCCGCCGACCATCTGGAGTTTATGGATACATGATGTTCATGGGAATCGCCGCAGTAACTGCTGTACTTTTAACCGATGACATATTCAATCTCTATGTCTTCTTTGAAATCGCAGCCTTGGCCACGGTGGGAATAGTATTGGTATCCAATATAAAGGGCAACTATGAAACTGCCCTTAAATACATGATACTGGGAGGCATAGCCGCACCATTACTACTACTGGGAATAGCACTGCTTCTGGGAGTAACTGGGAATGTAAACATAACAGATATCATATATTCAATGAAAAACGGGCTGGTAAATCCGCAGAACCCGGTTTTATTAATGGCCTGTGGTTTAATAGTATTCGGATGGTTATACGGTTCGGGTCTTCCCCCATTCCACACCATCAAATCAGCTATTTACAGCAAAGCACTCCCCAGTGGAGCAGCACTCATCCAAGCCTTCTCTGTATTCACCTTCATTGCCCTGGGAATCATAATCCTGAGGATATTCTCCTACCTACCATTCTCCCAATGGGTTATACTGGGAGCATCCCTTCTGGCCATGATACTGGGAATCACCATGGCCCTGGTCCAGACAGACATCAAAAGGATGATAGGCTTCCTGGCAGTAGGAGAACTAGGATACATAGGCTTGGGCCTGGGCCTGGGCACTGCAATGGGAATAACCGCCGGACTCTTCCAGGCAGTTAACGAAGCAATAATCACGGCTTTCCTATTCATAGGTTTCGGCACAGTATTGTATCAGACCAGAGTGAGTGACACCCGTAAACTGGGTGGAATGATGGTTAGAAATCCACTGGTGGCTCTTCTGGTATTACTGGCAGGATTTGCCATGGCAGGAGTGCCTCCCCTTAACGCATTCCAGAGTAAACTAATGCTAATCCATGCATCCATCAATACAGGTCTTCCTGAGTTAGCAGTGATAATGATTCTCTTAAGCATCGTTACCTTCATGACCTTTATGAAAGCATTCCACGCAGTTTTCCTACGTCCGGAACCTGCAGATCTGGAAATAAAAAGTGAAAACATACCTAAAGCTACCATAATAGCCATGCTGGTGTTCCTGGTGGTCTGTATCCTGTTTGGTCTGTTCCCACAAGTGGTAACCAGCTACCTACAACCACTGGCAACCGGATTAGCAGGGGGTGTAGTATGAACCTCTATGACTTGATAGTGAATAAAATCAAATCTATCCAGGGAAAAGACGATGAATCCCCGGTAACTAACATATCCACATCGTCCATGCTCACAGCAGAGATAACCCTGATTTCATGTGTCCTGGTGGCACTGGTCATGCTCCGTCATGTTAGTAGGATCCTCATGATAGTCGCAGTCCTGGTGGTTCTATTCGCAGCTTTAACAGCCATGCCCCTCATGCCGCGCTTTAAAAAAGAACAAAACGATTCACTGGTAGCTATGATGTTTTATGTCATACTGGCATTGGCAATAGTAATTACCCTATTTTACTGGGGGAATTTAAATGTCTAATGGAACAAGAAATCTTATAATGGGATTTTCTCTCTTCGTATTTGCAGTGACAATCTTCCAATCCACATACCAATTCAAACAGATGATATATCCAGGTATAAGTTATATCTACAACTACGTAGGTCCTAAAATAGCCCCTAATATGGTAACCATAGTGGTATTCGATTGGAGGGGCTATGATACTCTGGGTGAGGCCCTGATCCTGGTCACTGCAGTTGTTGCAGTTCTACTGGTATTTGGACGGGGAAGAGTCCAACTGGGAGGTAAATAACATGAGCACCATACTCAAAATATTCGTATTCCCCGCAGCCATGATCATCATGTGCCTGGGTATCCTTACTATACTGGGTGGACACATCACCCCTGGAGGAGGATTCCAGGGTGGGGCAATGATTGCAGCCGCATTAATATTCTGCCTTATAGTTTACGGACTTAAAGACAGTCCATTACATCTATCCCACGATTTCCTGGCTGGAGTAGAAAGTGTCGGTGCTTTACTATTTGTTTTCCTGGGAATAGCTGGATTGGTATTCTCTGGATACTACTTGTACAACCTGGGTGTGGATATATACCACCTAGTCCCGGTGGCAATAAAAAACATATTCGACTATCCCGACCCCACTCATGCGGGAATTTTACCCTATCTAAATTTTGCAGTGGGATTAAAGGTTATGGTAGGTTTAAGTGCAGTAGTAATAGCATTCATGGGATTTAAAGAGTATAAAGATGAATCCGATGGAAAACTTCCTGAAGAGGAGGTTGAATAATGATAACCTTATATTTAGGCCCCCTTGTCTTGGGATTAATACTGGGATTGGTACTGGGAAGCCGAATCAGAGATGTTCCTGAAAGTGGATTAAAATTCGGTGCATCTGTATACCTTTTGTTCATCATAGTTGCCTTTATAATGGCTTACCAACTGGGTCCTTTTCCCTACTACAATGACACCCCCTTTGCCAGTGGTTTTATTGCCGCAGCAGTGGGTATTATTCTCGGTAAACTAATATTTGGAAGGGGAAACAAACCTCAAAAAATGGAGGAATGAAACTAAAATTAATAATCACTACCTAAATGGATCACAATACGTTTGACTTAACAATTTAATCCAAAATTTAATCCAGAGATGACTTAAAAACTCAAAATCAACTTGGAAGGTATAACTCATGTTTCTAACAACAAACAAATGCAAAGGCATTGGAGAATGCATCCAAGAATGCCCTACAGGGGCTATTCGCCTTATAGATGGCAAAGCCTTCAGTTGCATAACATGTGGTGCTTGCATGGAAGCATGCCCCAACCGGGCCATATTCCGCAACAAATACGGGGGGTTCGTGGTAGACCGGGCTAAATGTAATGCATGTGGAGTTTGCGAGCTCACATGTCCCGTTAATAACATCACCATAGAGGAGGGTGTTGTTAAAGGCATATGCTCCAGATGTGGTATTTGCGTTCCAGCATGCCCGGAAAAGGCCAGAATCGACGCTTATGATGTTATTGAAGACAGACAGCTTAAATTCCTGGAATCCCTCAATCTCACAGTTCAACCTCCCATGAGGTCAAAAAAGGAGGAAGAAATTGTAGAAAGAACCAGCCTGGTCACTGATAACCAAAAATGTACCCTTTGCCGACGATGTGAATATTACTGTCCCACAGAAGCCATAATGGTGGATGTTAAACCCCAGGGTAAATGCACAGAATGCAGGGTATGTGAGGATGCGTGCCCAGTGGGGGCCATAGAAAACTGCACCATAGATCCAGAAAAATGTACCCTTTGCCTCAAATGCCTGGAAGAATGTCCCAACCAGGCCATTTACGTGGATGACTTCCAGGTTAAGATCCGTAAACTGGAAGAAGATGAAAAAATCCAAGGAAAAATCATATCCTGTCTGAACTGTGGCTTGTGTGCCGATGCATGTGAAGGCGGAGCACTTAAAATGATCAACGGCCACCTGCGCTATGATCCCACCCTATGTGAAGGATGTAAAACTACAGCATGTATAGATGCCTGTCCAGTGGGAACCCTCCGACTTTCAGAAGACACTGAAAGGAAAATTAAAGGATTCTGTGTTTCATGTGGTAGATGCGTTAAAGCCTGTGATGTTAATGAAGCTCGCAGCTTCCGAAATGTGACCTGGGATGGATCAGTCACAGAAGACTGTATCTCATGTGGAATATGCTCAGAAATATGTCCCAAAGAGGCAATCACCTTACGCAGGGGAACCATAGAAGTGGACACCAATAAATGTGTTTTATGCGAAAAATGTGCCATCCACTGCCCTGTAGATGCAATACCTACCACCACCATGCGTAAAAAAACCATCAAGGAAGGATTCGCCTTTGTGATGGAAAAAATGTGCATGAACTGTAAATTATGCACAAAGATTTGTCCTGAGGAAGCCATTAAAGAGGATGAAAATGGTAAAATAGTGGTGGATGATTCCAAATGCATATACTGTGGAGGCTGCAAGAATGCATGCCCAGCCAGGGCCATACTGTTTGAAAGGGAATTCGAGGTGGAACCATGACCAACATACTCCTCATATTCTTGGAAGGTGCATTCACCAACCTCAAAAGAATCTTATTTGCCAGCGACCGGGTTACAGACATGGAAGTACGAAGCATGATCCTGGAGGGCCGGGTTACACCCACACCCAAGGTTGCTGAAGTTTCTTGCATTGGATGCGGAGGTTGCAGTAATGCCTGCCCCACGGGAGCCATAGAAATGGTGGATCTGGATGAACCAGAGGAACTTCTGGAAGGACTAACCAAAACCCAACTACCAGTTCTCAACAGTGAAAAATGCGTCAATTGTTACTACTGCCACGACTTCTGCCCATTATACGCATTATTCGGAGAAGCAGGAACCATACATCCCAATGATGTGGGTGAAGTGGAATCAGATATATCTGAACTTCTGGAAAAACCTGTAAAAATATCAGAAGATAAAATAGCATTTATATCCCAGTTTTTAGCTGATAATACTATCATAAGAAAGCGAAGAGAATAAAATGCCACATCAAAAATATGTTAATATAATAAAATTTACAACCAAATCCTTTGAACTTAATCAAAAGTATATAATAACAAAAAAATCTTTAAGAGGAATCATATGAGCCTGAAATCATATTCACGGGGCCGAGCAGTACATGTGATGTTAGTGTACACTGGCGGATGCAATGGCTGTGACATAGAGATAGTAAACTGCATATTATCCCCCAAATTTGATGCAGAGCAATACAAGGTATTTCTAACCTGGAACCCCCGGGAAGCTGATGTTCTGGTAGTAACTGGACCAGTCACTAAACACAATGAACAGCCCCTAAGGGAAATATATAAAGCTATACCTGAACCTAAAGCCGTGGTTGCAGCTGGTGCCTGTGCATTAATGGGTGGAGTTTATAAAAACTGTCATGGTGACATACCCTCCGAAGAAATAGCCGGACCAGTGGATCAGATCATACCAGTGGATGCCAAGGTCCCAGGGTGTGCTGTACGACCACAGGACATAGTAGCTGGGCTGGTATCTGCATTACCCCTACTGTTAAATGCTGAATAGAACATTATGGATTATAAAACCTAAAACCAAACCTAAAACCTTAAATTCAATTAATTGATAAAAAAGAGGCAAATTAACGAGCAAGTCACATAAAGCTCAATAAGATTATGAAGGTGTAATATAATGGACGATAACCAAAAAAACCGGACGGTTATAGAGGCAGAAGTTCCAATGGGAACTGTACATCCAGCTGCCCTTGAACCATACCGGCTAAGACTATTTGTAGAGGATGAAATCGTCCGCGATGCGGAGATGACTGTAGGCGTAAACCACAGGGGAGTGGAGCGAATCATGGAAGGTTTGCCTGTGGAGAAAGCTAACAGTCTGACTGAAAAGATCTGTGGAATCTGTTCAAACAGTCACATCTGGAACTCCTGCCGGGTAGCAGAAAAAGCCCTGGAAATAGAGGTGCCAGAAAGGGCAATATACATCAGGGTTATAATGGAAGAATTAGAACGACTTCACAGCCACTTACTCTACTTGGCCCATGGAAGCGAAGTACTGGGTCATGAAACATTTTCAATGCGTCTTTTCTATATCAGGGAGACTGTGATGGACTTACTGGGAATGATCGGAGGGAACCGGGTTCAGTATGGTTCAGCAGTATTAGGGGGAGTTAGACCCCGGTGTGAACTTGATGATAAGCGCATCCAAAAAATAACACAGGGAATGGATCTCCTTGAGGAGAAAATAACGGCGTTTGCCGATCGTTTTGTATCCGACCCCATGGTAATGAGTAGAATAACAGGAGTGGGAGTAATCAGCCAGAAAGATGCCCTTAAATGGGCCTGTTCAGGACCCACCCTGCGAGCTACTGGAGTTAAATCTGACCTTAGAACAGAAATGTTTGAATATGATCCTTTTGATTTTGATATAATCACTCAGGACGACGGAGATGTTAAGTCACAACTTCTTATGAGGGTTTTCGAGAACTTTGAGGCCATAAAAATCATACGACAAGCTGTAAGGGACCTTCCAGACGGCCCTATTACCAATCGTAGCTGGGAGATGCAGGACACGCCTCTGACCAAAAGTTACATTGAAGTTCCGAGGGGAACCCTTTACCATTCCTATGCCCTGGAAGATGGCAGGGTTAGGAACTGTGTTATCCGAACACCATCCATGGCTAATATTGGAGCCATGCAGCATGCCTGTATAGGTCATCATATAACCGATGCCCAGCTTTCTGTGGTGCAATGTGACCCCTGTTTCACCTGCACTGACCGGGCAATTGAGATCATCAAGTTATGAGGAGAAATAAACCATGGACCTTATATATTCAGCATTGGCAGTAATAGGCACCCTGGTGGTGGCCTTCATAGTAAGTCTATTCTTACCAGGTATCGAACGTAAGTTCATCCATGCCAGGATTCAGCAAAGGGTAGGCCCACCCATTACCAGTCCCGGGATAATGGCTCCCCTTAAATTTTTCTTCAAACAAACCATCAATCCCGAATCTTCAATGCCCAGATTATACAATTCCTTACCCTTAATAAGTTTGATAATAATAGTTATCCTCCTATTATTCCTCATCCCTGAAATGTACTTTTTAGGAACCCTAGCCAGTGTAATTGCCATTGTGGGGTTCCTCAAAGTTGAAGAAATAATGTACATGTTCATGGGCAGCCTTTCAAAATCAGTGTTATCTGTACGCATGCCCTTCCCGGATAAGGTGAAAGGTGCTAAACATCCAGAAATCCCCAGATCATTTTTTGAGGAGTTAAGCAGCCTTCGCGCTTTCAGATTAATAGCATTCGGATCCTTCCCCTTATACATTGCCCTTTTTGTGGCAGTGGCCATGACCGGAAGCATATACTTACAGGACATAGTTGCCTACCAGCAAACACACGGACCCATCCTGTTCTCAGTGGCAGGAGTACTGGGAGCCATAGTATTCTTCATGGGATACATGATCCTCCTGAATGAATACCCATTTGCCATCTTAAAAGCCAAACCAGACGTGGTTGAAGGACCCTACCTGGAATACGCTGCAAAATACAGGGCTTATGTATACATTACTCGTGGATTTCTGATGTTTACCTTAGCCTGTTTATTCAGCACTCTATTTTTGGGAATAGCTCCCAACATCCTAAACATAAACTTCATCATCACCTTGATAGTAGCTCTGCTGTTCCCAATGATTATGGCAGTGATGAGTGCATTCTCACCAGTATTCACCTATAAACAGTTCTATCCAACTGTTGCAGGAGTTTCTATAATAGGAGTATTGGCCATAGTTGCGGCACTCCTTTAAACCACAGAAAAATGATACTAAAAAGATATAGTAACTTAAAGGAATCATTCAAGTAGATAGAAATAATTTAAACACGTTATGGTGATCAAATGAAAATTGTAATCAGGCCCCTGCACATCATGAGCCTGGGGGGTTATATTGTGGAAACCGAGTTCCCCTACCGGAATGTGATTGTGGTCAACCCCACAGAGGAACCCATAAAGTTAGAGGTGCCCGTATTTAATGAAGAATGGCTAGAAGAACAGAGCCAGTTAGGTCTTGAACTCATTCCCCTAACCGAGGAAGATAACTATCTCAGCAGATTTCGCAAGGCTAAAGCCAAATTGGATAAATTGAAAACAGAACTTGCTAAGGGAGAATAAAATCAATATTCTTTTCTCAATAAGCTTTTTTTAAAGGAATTTTTTTTGAAATTTTAACTCCAATATTTAATATTTAGTAAATCCTTTTTTTCCTTTTTTAAATATTTTTTAGCAGGGTTAGATTTGGATAAGTTTGCAGAAACCCTGAAAAGAATTGGATATTCAGCATCTTAGCTATATTTTTGAATCAAAACTAGCTGGATAATTTCATCAAATCTTTCATTGATAATTTGCATAATATTTATCTCTTTCATCTCTATTCTAGATAATATAAGCTATTTGAGATGATCACAGGATGCTTAAAGCACTTTAACATCATCAAAAGTACTAATTATCATACAATTAATATGAAATCTTTCAAAGTAATATTGAGACAGAAAATATGATACTTTATTATTAAAACTTAGAAATTTTAATTTCAGGAGGCAATGGGTTCGGTATGGATTATATGGATGTTTAAATGTTCATTATATTTCATTTTTAGATAAATGGGGTTTTTTTGGTTATTAGATTACACAGCCTCTAGGCTTAATGATTTAAAGAAAGGGGCCTATGGTATAATAGTTCATAAGAGTTATATTTTTCATACATAGGCCATAATAAGGGCTTATTAATTTAAAAAACAAACAAATAATGCTTATAAAAAATCAACTTTTCAAAATCCGTAGCATGTCCTCTAAATTGAAAAAAAAGCCTTAGAATTGTCTTTTTTTGAAGAATTCCATCAAAATATTTATATAGTATAATGAAATGATCAATAGCTGTCCAAAAACGTCTGATGATCCTAGAAAAAGGATGTTAAGGGACATGGAGGCGGTAAAATTAATAGAAAAATACTTTTCCCTGTGTTAGCGATAGCCATAACACTATTATGTATAAATGGAATTTATGCAACGAGTCAAATTGATGAACAAAACTTAACTGCTAACTCATCAACTTCTTTTAACAACAACACCTACTCAGGAAGCTCTAATTCAAACAACACATCTCAATTAAAGGGTGAATATGGTATTAGTGCTGATATTCCTGCCAGCGGAGCAAGTGAACCAATCCCCAGTTTTACAATTGACCAAATAAAGATCAGTGCATCTATCGTAAGGAATTACATAGAAACTTACAATCAACTTCCAGATAGGGTATTAGTAGGCACTACAAATGTTTCCATGCCTCAATTTTTAGAGCTTCTGGTCACAGCCACTCTTCAAATGAACAACGGGAACAATGCTCCCATATTGCTATTAAATTTCACTGCACCAACTAGTCCTCTTGAAAACATTGTAGCTGGAAATATCTATAAAGCGGAGTATCTTAAATTGGCTAATGATATTAAGAGTTACATGGATAGTAGTGGGAAGACTCCGGATTTTGCTTATGGAACCAGTTTGGGAACCTATCTTAGGTATGAGAATTTGGTTTATATGTATAGTATGATCATGGACTATTACAATACTAGTGGTAAAAAAGCTGATTTTGCAGTTATGAAACCATGGCTTGTAGTTAAGGGAGATGTTCTTGCTACATTTTCTATTGATGATATTAAGGCAGCTGCGACTAATGTTAGGAATTATATTGAAAATTATTCGAAATTGCCGGATAGTGTGATGATCGGTGGTATTAATGTTTCCATGCCTCAGTTCTTAGAACTTCTAGTAACAGCAACCATTAAAGTAAACAATGGGAACACCAGCCTCATACCTCTAAGAAGCTATGCAACACCAACTTGTCCTATCGAATCCATCACTTCTGGAGTGATTCCTAAAGCGGAGTATCTTAAATTGGCTAATGATATTAAGAGTTACATGGATAGTAGTGGGAAGACTCCGGATTTTGCTTATGGAACCAGTTTGGGAACCTATCTTAGGTATGAGAATTTGGTTTATATGTATAGTATGATCATGGACTATTACAATACTAGTGGTAAAAAAGCTGATTTTGCAGTTATGAAACCATGGGTATTAATAATTTATAAATCACCTGCCGGGTTTGAACAATACACTGTAGCTACTACTAACTGCCAGTCCAATGATCCAAGTATTATAGCACTGGCCAGCAGCATTACTGCAGGAGCATCTTCACCATATGAAATGGCTTTACGCATCTTTAACTGGGTTAGGGATAATATTAACTACGAGTTTTATTATAACACCCAGAAAGGTGCACTAGGCACTTTGAGCACAGGTGGAGGAAACTGTGTCGACACCACTCATTTGTTGATTGCCTTGGAAAGAGCTGTAGGAATACCTGCCAGATACGTCCATGGGTACTGTCAATTCAGTAGTGGTAGTTGGTACGGGCATGTATGGGCAGATATTTATGTAAATGGTATGTGGGTAGCTGCAGATGCAACTAGCTCCCGGAATAGCTTTGGATCCATAAATAATTGGAACACAGGAACATTCACATTAAAGGGTTACTACACCAGCCTACCATTCTGAGAGTCATACAATGAGAGAAAAAAATAGTATAAGAATCGACTAGTTTCATGGTGCTATCGACATTTAAGGCCGTTATAATTGTTGGAACATTTGCTCTAGCAGCATTGGAGTTTCAAAGGAAGTATTATCACAAGCTAAACTAAATTTCCAATTTAAGCAGTTCCAATAAAGTTATAGTAACGCAAATAATAAATAAAGGATTAAAGGAAGTGTTAAAATTAAAATATCTCCCTCAGAAGCCCAAAAAATTGCAGAAACTTATGTAAAAGAACCAGGAGCTAAGGTAGGAATACCTCAACTGGATGAAGTAAATGGTCAGATGATGTATATTGTTCCCATTGAAATCAATGGAAGTCCTGTAGGGGAAATAACCATCAATGCAGTTACTGGTGAAAACATGGGTGGTGCGGGAGGAGCACCTTGAAACTGGTAGATTTCCTATCATTTTTTTTAAATAAATTCATTTTTTTAATCTATCAATCATCCTCTTAAATTATTTCTTTTTTTTAATTAGGACTATCCATTGCTTTCATGTTAACTATGATCTGATTAAACTCTTTAATCAGGTTTAAACCGGGTTTTCATGCGAGCAACCCTCAAAGCCAGAGCCATAGTTAACAACATGGTGGGCATCCCCTGGGAACGGGGTACCAGAGAAAGATCAGCCACCTAAAAACCTTCAGGAAGCCATGAAGGCCTCATATTTATTACATCTTCTTTTTTAAGGGGCACAGTACCGCCCAAGTGACCGGCGTTATACATACCCTGTATGAATGGTCCTGAAACACCTGCTCCTTCCATTATCTCTTGACCCTGAATCAGGGCCTCATCCATATGTTCTCGATCATGCAGGGTCAGAGCTTTTTCCACTTTTCCATTGGCTAAAACTGTACCACTTTCAGTATCTGCCAGTTTCACCATGATGCCCACTCGGTTCTCTAGAGATACCTTTCTCCAGGGCTGGTGGAAGAGGTGGGAAAATATGTCCAGATACGGGGAGAGTATATGACCTTCATGGGTGGTGTACCATAACATGGGTGGTTCTTCCAGTTGCCGGGCACCTGGGGAAACAGCACCCAGGTTGAGTAGAATATCAGCCCATAAACGATCTTCAGCTTGTAATCCTGAATTTTTCAGAATTTGAGCAGTTCCTATTCCTCCAGCAGCTAAAACAACCATATCGGCTTTTAGAGTTTTCAATCCTCTTGATTGAATCTGAACACCAGTTACCTTTCCCTTTTCAACTAACACCTTTTCCACATAAGAACTGGTTTCCAATTTCGCCCCATTATGCACAGCCTGTCTTAAGAATCTTCGGGAGTCCCAACGAGCCCCAGTTTTACAACCAGGTTCACAAAGTCCACAGGATACACATGTTTTCGGTTTCAGCTTTGGGGGTTGGTTGGGGGTTTAAATCCAAATCTTGGGCAATTGGAACATGGCACTGGTCAGGAGCCTCTACCTATCCTGTGGAAATGGTTGTGGACGAATTTCATCCTCCAGTTCCTGAAATTCAGGGTTTAAGTCCAATCATATCTCCTTTAATCCATGGTCGGTTCTAATCAGGTTTTCGCAGGATAAGATGATATTAAAATATTTGATTTGCTGATTTTTTATATGAGTTTGAATTCTCCATTTTTGAATCTTTTAAGGATTGAAAGTTCATCCCAATCATACCATGCTCTTTTCAACCGCCTCACTGTACTGATTTGGTTTTGAGCCCTTACCATGGCTATGATTTTAATTCCGGGTTGGTGAATTAACTGGCGAGCTATCTGGGTTCCTAAAAATCCATTTGCACCAGTTATCAGCACTCTATTGGCCATATATCTCTCCAGTTACCTAAATCTCATTAGATTCTGTATAGTTATTATATGGATGCATTTATTTTGCCATCATTCATTAGGTAATGGATTAATCTAACCGATCCATTCATATTATTAGTCCTTGATTCATCTTTCATCATCCACATCAGTTTTCATTTTCAGCGTCCCTTCCGTGAGGAACTTCTGAAGCAGGATGGGGTTTTCATGAGATATAGGTTGAGCTGTGTATGTAAGCCGTTTTTTAGATGATCTTTCTCTAAATCAGGATTAGCTAATAGCAAATCTATCTTCTCCCCAACAACTTCCCATAAATTAGGGGTATTGTGGCTTAAAAAGTAGTCAGCATACAAGTTGAGATCATGATAGAATGATGAAAGTCGCGGATCATGACCCACTGCTATCTGCGGAACACAAGATCTAAGGGATAACACTGCGGAATGATAACGGGAAGTAACCAGCAAATCCAGTTCACAAAGTATGCAGGTCATCTGGGATGCATTATAATCTCTAGAGGAGATTAAATGGCATTTATCTTTATTTTTTATTTTTTAAAAGTATATCTTCAGCCAGAGGCTGGTCCAACTCTTCCATGCAGATGAGGGCGACGTTCTTCTGGTGTTTTTCTATTATGTGGTCTGCAGTTTTCACCCATCCTTCAATCAGCTTTTCGCGTGCTTCTAGCCGATTTTTAGAACGGGAAAAATAATATGGCCACTTATAAATGTCTTTCACGACCCCAGGGTCTTATCACCACGGGCCACAGGGAGAAATCTACCACTGCCAGACCTAGAACACCATCTCTTGATTCTGGCCAGATTTTTCCCAGGAAATCATTGTCTTCAGGTTCTTCCTGAAAGGTGAAGGCACAGTCAGCAGGTCCTGATAGGGGCGGTTACTCCAATTTCTCTGAGTTTTTTTGCTGCATAACTGGTGCGGGTTATTATGAGATCAGTTTTGATGGCTTCTCTTTTCACCAGCCAACTGTTAAAACTGGATAACTCCCCAGCATCTACTGCATAAGCAACACATGGCTTTTTTTGTCTATGGGCGCTTTTGGTTGCCCAGAGAAATGCCCAGAGAAGTGCTGAAGTCCAGGTGTCCATGTAACAGCTTCCCTCCACCAGCAGAAACAAGTCATGTTCAGCAACCAGTTTATAAATTGAAAAGAAGAATATGGAGGGAATGGGAGCAATATGTATTTTTTCATCTTCAGAAAGGTAACGGCGCAGGTTCTCCTCATTCAAAGTGGGAACTGTGATCTCAGTTTCAGGACCCAGCACTCCCCGAACATCTTCTATTATGGAGAGTAATCTGGCTTCGGATCCGGTGTTGTTGGCACCGTTGTATCCCACCAGCAGCACCTTGTGGTGGGAGTTTTTATTTACAGTCATAGTATAATGGTCAAGTAAGGTGCACTGATATATTCCAGATTTTATAAAAAATCTCTGGAAATTTTAAAAGATCAGCATTTCTAAAGAAAAAACCTTAAAAATTTTTTTAAACAATTTTCATTCTCAAAAACACATTTCGAGGGTTTTTTTTATTGGTTTTTTTCATCACCAGGACCCATATCTCGCATAATGAAAAAAACCAGCTTCAATAAAATGCTGGTTAAGATTTTGGTAGGGATACCTATCTTAGCTAGGATATAGTACTCTTTTTCCTGGTAGAAATGGTAATCAGCAGGCATATACTCTTTAACATTCTCAGACATGGTTTGAAAAATGCGGAAACTCAGGTAATTTTTTACTCCAACCTTCAAACCATCAAATTTTTCTTTTTCAATGTTTTTAAGGGATTTATCAAATTTTTTAGCTGATTTTTCCAGTGCAATGGTGTTTTTTTCCTTCAAGCTGGTGGTGGGTGGCCAGGGTGCAGTTACCATACTACATTTACCAGCAACCTGGTATCCCCATGCTTCCGTAATCATATCCATATATTTTAGGGTTTCTTTTGCCCCCATACCTCCTGTGGTGCAGACAACGAGAGCCTTCTTACCATGGTAGGCTGGGCGGTGGCAGAGGTAGGCCATCCGGTCAATGAAGTTCTTCAGAAGGGCGGATATATTCATCACATACACCGGGGAGACCATTACCAGTCCATCAGCCTCCTCCATCTTATCTTGAATCAATTGGAGGTCATCCTTAAGGGGGCAGAACTCAATTCCCCTGGACACGCAGTTGAAACAGCCTTTACATGCCTCTAGATGGGCATCTTGAAGGAACAGGTATTCGAATTGATAATGACCTTTCTTTTTCATTTCATCTTCCAATTTTTTAGCAGCCTGATAACTGTTACCCTTTTTGCGGGGACTTCCAATGATTGTTAATATTTTCAACAGCATCACATCCATATCATTAATCTGATTAAATATCTGTTAAGGTGTAGTATTTTTATTTATCAAAGTTTAATCATCAAATTCTAATCGCATTTAAAATGTAATTCTGTATGGTTTTTCATCCGGTCCAGAGGCAGTTCCATGAATGAGTCAAAGTCCTCATTGTATTTCAAGACGAAGTATTCAAAGAAGAGGAATATGGTAAATGAGAAGTATTCATAGGCCAGTGTTCGAGGGTTTACAGGTTTAATCATTTTTTTATCAATCATCATCTGGAATTTAGATTCCCAGACGTTAATAGGTTCTTCTAAAAGTTCATTTTTGAAAAAATCCCTTAATTTTTTGGTGACAGGTTTCAAAAGAAACCAGAAATCATATTTTTTTTATTTAAAGGGTTTTGATACATTTCATGAGCCTTCTAGCATCCAAATGGAAATACACTTTAAGTCCGGTCCATTAAATCTGCACCTTCATTTTCAGAAGCCCACTCTGGTTTAGTTCACGTTAGAGATAGTCGATTATATCATCCAGTATTGCTTCTTTGCTGGGGGTAATGGTTGTAAATAGAACTTTCAATTACACCAACTTCAAGGGCTATTTCAAGCACTGAGACTATACCAAATCATTTTTCTGAGAATAATTCAAGTGAAACATCGAATATTCTTTCCTTGGTTGGTTTTAAGGCTTTCCAGTATTCTGATTTTTTATGATGATCATTCTTTAACAGATATTTGTATTTAAATTTAATTTGGTGGAAATCTGGTATGAATCTGGGAGAAATCTCGGAAAAATAATTTATAAATTATCTGTGATATGTTTAATCAACAAGACTAGAGGAGGTGAACTAATATGTTGAAAAAATCAGCTTTGCTATGTTCTCTAGTTGTGTTGGTTAGTATAGTGTCTGTATTTGCAGCTAGCAGTGACACACCACTAAACACACAAACTAAAACTCAATTAAAAACACAAGACCGAAATTGCACAGGGGAATGCAGTTCTATTGGAAATCAAATCCAGACACAAACACAAAACAGGGATCAAAAACAAGTTCAAACACAAAATAGGGATCAAATACAAGTAAAAACACAAAATAAGGATCAAATCCAAATACAAACACAAAACCAGGATCAAACTCAGACTAGAAGTCAGAATCAAGCCCGTGATGGTACTGGAGATCAAATTCAAAATCAGAACCAGTACCAAAATAAATATGCAAACTCAAACAAAACATAAACTTGGAAAAAGGTTTTGTTTTGAATTTAGAGTATGAAGTATTAATAGATATTCTATACTCTTTTTTTTATTTTAATTTTTTATTTAATTAGTGTTACATAGCATATTCAATAATTATTGTCTATTTTGATATTGTTGTTGATTTTGTTGGTTTCCTTGTTGATTACTGTTTTGATTTTGATTTTGTTGAACAATTTCTCGATTATTGTTATGATTTTGTTGGTTTCCTTGTTGATTACCGTTTTGATTGTGTTGTTGATTTTGTTTCTGGGACTGATTTTGGTCACAGTTCTGATTATTATATTGGTTTTGTTTCTGAATTTGTTCTTGTTTTTGTATTTGGTTTGATATTTGACCTGCGAATACTGGAATGGAGCATATAATAACAACGGCAGTAATTATAAGAACAATCTTCTTGAGATTATCCATTATCTCACCTTTATGTTGGTTAAATATAATATATCTGAAGATCATATAAATAATTATACCCAGATTTTACCCATAACTCAACTTTTTTTTTATCCTAAGGTTATCCAGATCAGTACTAATAGTGCGAAAAATTCTATAAAATTTATAAAGAAGAAGGGAATTCCAATTTCCATGTTCCTGAAGCTACTGAATGTTAACAGTAAAGATGTGAATATTATGTTCTGGAATAGTAATAATAATGCGAATAAAACTAGGCCCAGAGTAAATTTGGTTCTAAACTTCCGATAACTATCCACATATACGTATAGTAAAATAATTAAAAGTAATATAATAGCAATACCTATAATAATATCTATACTTATAATTTGACTGTTTGTAGGCTGCAGTATTGACCATATCCCTCCATTTATTGTTCCATTTAGATCTGCCATTTAATCACCTCTTCAGAATCTTCAGAATATATTTATTATATCTTTATTTACTCTATCTCCAATTTTTTTGCAATTTCCAGGAATAAAGAGTATTCTTCTTCCAGATCATCTGATAAAAAGAATAAAGCCCCATATTTCTTCCCTGAAGATTTAACAATAAATTTATGGTCTTCTAATACTTTAATATGGTATTCAACGGTTTTATAATCCAGATCGAGTTCTTCGGAAAGTTGATTTACATTATAAGGTCTCTCATTAAGTTTTTTAATTATTCTAGCCCTATTAGCTCCCCCTCTACTCCCTGCAATCAAATACCATATAATCCTCTTCATAAAAAATCACTGATTATAAAATTGAAAAATACCAATTTTATTTATAAATAAAAACCCATTTATTATAAAGATTTTTTTAATTTAGGGGGCTGTAAAGCTATTGGGGTTGATGGATATTTGCAAACAATTTTTGCCTTAAATTGTCTTTGTTTGGTGAAAGAGCCATAATAAACGAATTTCAAATTTTGATGAACACTCCAACACCCCTAAACGGTACAGTCCCAATAAAAACAAATACTAAAAAAATATAAATATATACAGGTTTTTAAATTGACTGGAGCCAAAATACTTCTGGTGGAAGATGAAAGTATTGAAGCCATGGATATAAGGCGTACCCTGGAATCTTTAGGATATACGGTGCCATATGTTGCTTCTCGAGGGGAAGAAGCCGTAGAAAAAGCTTCCGAAATCAGGCCTGATCTCATTTTAATGGATATAGTTCTAAAAGGACAGACTAATGGTATTGAGGCAGCAAAAAAAATAAAAGAAATTAATATTCCTCTTATTTTCTTAACAGCTCATTCTGAAGAGTCAACAATTGAAAAAGCCAAACTTACAGAGCCATATGGGTACTTGATAAAACCATACGATGCTACTGAACTTAAATATGCTATTGAACTTGCAATTTATAAAAATAAAATGGAAAAAGAATTAAAAGACAGTGAAGAGAAATACAGGAGACTCACTGAGAATTCACAGGATGTTATTTATCAGATGTCCCTGCCAGATGGTCAATACCAATACGTAAATCCTGCCGCAGAAAAATTATTCGAAACACCACTTGATATTTTTTATAAGAAACCTGGTTTTATCTGGGATTTAATCCACCCTGATTTTCATGAATATTTTAGAAAAAACTTGGAAAAATTGTTAAAAGGGGATGTGTCTCCATTCTACGAATATAAAATCATAACTAAATCCGGTAAAGAGAAATGGCTTAACCAACGCAACACACTAATCACCAACGAAAAAGGGAATCCCATAGCGATTCAAGGAATCATAACTGATGTAACATATAATAAAAATTTGGAAGAGGCATTAAAAGAGCGTGAAAGAGAATTAAAACTTAAATTGGACAATATTCTATCTCCGGATTACAAGGTTGAAGAAGAGGACTTAAAAAACATCATCAATACACAAGAAATACAGTCATTAATGAACCACTTTTTTGCCCTAACCAAAATAGGTATTGCGATTTTAGATTTGGAGGGTAATGTTCTTGTTGCCACTGGCTGGCAGGACATATGTACAAAATTCCATCGAGTTAACCAACATAGCTGCAAGAACTGCTTAGAAAGCGATCTTTATTTAACACAGGATTTAAAACCAGGCGAATACCGAATTTACAAGTGCAAAAATAACATGTGGGATATGGTAACTCCTATAATGCTCGGAGAAAATCATGCAGGAAACCTTTTCCTGGGACAATTCTTCTTTGAAGATGAAAAAATAGATTATGAACTGTTTGAAGCCCAGGCAGATAAATTCGGATTTGACAAAGAAAAATATCTGGCAGCCCTAGAGCAGGTTCCGAGGTGGAGTCGCAAGAAAGTGGAAACTGTAATGCAGTTTTACAGTGAATTTGCCCAGATGATCTCAAAAATGAGCTACAGCAACCTGAAACTGGCAAAATCACTCCATGATTTAAAAGTTACAGAGAAGGCACGCAAAAAGAGTGAACAAAACTACCGAAATTTGGTTGATAACTCCTTGGTGGGAATATTTAAGACTAACTTGCAGGGGGAAATCTTATTTGCCAATGAGGCCATTGCCAGGATTTTCCATTACCCAAATGTAGAGGAGCTCAAGCAACAAAACATCATAAATTTTTATAAGAACCCGGATGACAGACTTGAACTTATTCATTTACTTGAAAAAAAGGGAAACATCACTAATTACGAGTTGGAAGCCCTTTCCAAGACGGGTAGAACTGTTCATTTAATGGGAAGTGTCAAACTTGAAGGCAATGTGCTATCCGGCATGTTTATGGACATAACTGCACGCAAAAAGGCTGAAAAAGCCATGTTACAGAGTGAAAGGAAATATAAAACTCTGTTTGAATCCAATCCAGTTTATACCATAATTACCAGTGAAGATGGTGAAGTACTGGATTATAATAAGACTGCCGAGCAAATTATTGGCAAACCTAAGGTTGAACTGGTGGGAAAACACTTCTCAAAATTAGATATTTTCCCCGAAGAGGATTTAGCATTACACAAAGAAAAATTTTTGCATTTAGTTAAGTATAAAACTGTAGATCCTTATGAATCTAGGATATTTGATAAGAATGGAAATATCAGGTGGGGGGAAACTTCATTAACTATTATAAAGGAGGATAAAGATTCCAATTACATCTTAGTGATCTTCAACGACATCACTGAACGCAAAAAAGCAGATAATAAAATAATAAAATCTCTAGAGGAAAAAGAGGTTCTTCTTAGGGAGATTCATCATCGGGTAAAGAATAATATGCAGATTATCTCCAGTTTGTTGAATCTGCAGATTCATTTTGAAGATTCGGAAAAAACAGTAAGGGTTTTGAAGGAAAGCCAGGGACGGGTGAAAAGCATGGCCATGATTCATGAGAAACTTTACCAGTCCCCCAGTTTAACCAGCATCAATTTCAAAGAATATGTGGAGAAACTTGTTCATGAAATATTTTATTCTTATGGAATCAAAAAAACATCCATTAAACCAGTATTAGATATTGAAGATATCAATCTGAACATTGAAACTGCCATCCCCTTGGGACTGATAATAAATGAATTAGTCACTAATAGTGTTAAATATGCCTTTCCTAAAGATGAAGGTACCATTAAAATCCAACTCAAAAAATTACCTGAATATTCGGTACTAAGCATAGCCGATAATGGAATCGGACTACCAAAGGATTTTGATATCAAAAATACCAAAACAATAGGTCTACAGCTGATTAATAGTTTAATCAAACAACTTGATGGGGAAATAGAACTTAACCTGGAAAATGGGACGGAATTTAAGATTACTTTTAAAGAAGTTAGTTATAAAAAAAGGTTATAGATTATATATCCAAAAAGCCAGGATATGATTTAATCCTTATAATCAATTTATTAAAATTTCAGGCAACGTTTTTTCTAAAAAACGATAGTTTAATTAGAAATTCCTTAGATAATAAATTAAATATTAATTATCAGGAGATATTCTTGATGGGCGAAATAGCCTTAAACATCAGAGCAGTTAACAGACCAGGAGTACTGAGGGATATAACTGAATTAACAGCCCTATGTGGGATTAACATAACCTACACTCATCTATTCATAGAGGACAAGGATCATGCCTCTATTTACATGGAGTTAGAGGCGGTTAAAAATGTGAAGAAATTCATAGAAAACATCAGAAACTTTGAAGCCGTAACTGGTGTTGAAGAATGCCGTACTCTGCATGAGATCTACGGAAAAAGGATTATCATAATTGGTGGAGGGGCGCAGGTAGCCATGGTGGCTCAGGGCGCCATTACAGAAGCAGATCGTCATAATATCCGGGGAGAGCACATAAGTGTAGACACCATACCTCTGGTGGGGGAGGAGAACCTTTCAGAGGCGGTTTTAGCAGTGGGAAGACTTCCCAGGGTAAGTGCACTGGTACTGGCAGGATCACTTATGGGAGGAAAGATAAGCGAGGCCATTGATGAGATAAAAAAACATCACCAGGTCATAGTAATCAGCCTCAACATGCCAGGCAGTGTCACAGAAAAAGCAGACTTGGTGGTAACCGACCCCATACAGGCAGGGGTGATGGCAGTCATGGCAGTGGCAGACACAGCCATATTCGACATTAAAAAGCTGAATAAGAAGATATTTTAAATATATTGAATCCTATCAAAGTTTATCAATCGTATTTTAACCTTCTGATGTTTATTTTAAATTAAAATCTAATTATTAAGATTATAAATCATTAAATGTAACTAAATCGTTTTTTAAACTATTTAATCTAAAAAGTTTTTTAATCAAAAATTTGAAAATAAAAAAAGATGTTAAATCTTTATCAAGTCATAATTTAGCTGAATTTTAACTCATTTCAATGGCTCTAATGAGTCTACTTGCTTCATTTTTAAGTTCAACGTCAGTAATATCTCCGCTTTCCCTAACTTTCAGGGCTAACTGCAGTACTTGGGAAACATCACTGGGTTTGAGATTTTCAGCCATCTCAAGATAGGTTTCTCCCTTTTTATCTTCAATCACCACGTCTTTTTCAGCCATCATCTTCAACAGGCCTTTGCAGGTGCCCATAATACTGGTATCTTCCACATTTTCACATTTTTTAAGGAGTTCCTCAGTTTTTTTATCCATGGTATCACCACTATTTAATATGTTTCTAACCTAGATTTAACTGTAACTTAATCTTTGAATCATCGTATGGTACCTAACTCTAACCATATTAATACTATTGCCAACAAAATAATAAGCAGTATCAGGTGGTTGAATAGATTTCTATGAGATTTTAATATGATAAGAATATATATTAAGGGTTTAAATGAATAATCCAGGGTCCATGTAAAGATTTATTGGAAATAAATTTTTATCAATCTAATATTTGGATTAAATTTGTCGAAGGGTGAAACAATGGTATTCCACGGTGATCGCATGGATAGTGTGGTAGTTAAATCTGCTGAAGAAGCTCTTGAAATGGAAAATGTTAATTATGTACTTCCTTTTGTTAAGGAAGAATATGAGGCTGAGTTGAAAGATGCCTTCGAGCGGACCATGGTGGTGAGGGAGCTAAGTGGTGATGCAGCTGAACTGGCAGACTACTGGTTCTTTGAAACTGTGGTAAGATTACATTTATCTGGTAGGGGAATGCCTTACACTGGAATAAAACCAGCTCATCTTAATGGGGAACCAGTTGTAAAAATGGCTGAGATGGCTGTTAAAACTGAAAACTTAAATGATCTTATGAATTTCATCCTGGAATCCGTCAAAGAAGATGTATGGTCCAGATTTGATGATGTGCTCTCCAAAAAAGATTATGATGTCAATGATGTGGATGATGCCCGGGATTATGTTAATGCCCTGATCAACTTCTACATTTACCTGAAAAAATTAATTGAGTTCATGGAAGAAGGTTAAAAATCTTTAATTAAAATGAGAGGTGAACTAAATGTCTGAAGATCTCAAATCTGTTGTAATATTTTTAGAGGAATTGCTTGATTATCAGGAAGGGGCAGTTGTGAGCCGGGAGATAATCCGCAAGGAAACTGGAACTGTAACTATATTCGCTTTTGACAAAGGAGAAGGATTAAGCGAACATACAGCCCCCTTTGATGCTATGGTCCAAGTCATTGATGGAAAGGCAGAGATAACCATTTCCGGTAAAAAGAACATTCTGGAGAAGGGGGATATGATTATAATGCCTGCCAATGAACCTCACGCTCTCCATGCTCTGGAAAGGTATAAAATGATTTTAACTATGATCCGGTCTTGATGTCGCTTTCGGTTAACCAAGACCTATCTTTTCCTAAATCCTTTTTTTTTAAATCTTATTTTTAATCTCTATTTTTGTAATTATAATTCTTTTCATTCTAATTCATTTGAAACTTATTTTATGGTCAATAATTTTTAAAATGAAAGGTGAATCATCTTTAAATTCATTCAAATTTTAAATCATTCAAATTTAACATAAAATAGAATTTTAACTAAATTTGCAACAAAAGTAAAAAAATTAAAAATGTTAAATTGAACCCTAAAGAAGTCTGATTAGATTAATCTCTTCTTTGACAAAATCCTGTTTTTCAATGAGTTTAATGGCTTTACGCATGTTTTTTTCCTTCGCATGATGGGTTACCATGAATATAGGCACGGCTTCACTCTTTATAGCTTTTCTCTGACTTACGGATTCAATGCTTATGTCCAGATCACTTAAAATACCGGATATGGAGTGCAAAACTCCCGGCTTATCCAGGGCTGTTATTCGAAGGTAATATTTGCATTCCACATCACTAATATCCTTCAAAATTTTCACCCGGCTTTTATGGGGTCCATAAGATACTGGTCTTTCCATATCCTGAATAATATCTATACAGTCAGCCACCACAGCACTAGCAGTGGGCATCATCCCTGCACCCGGCCCGTACATCAGCACAGGTCCCACAATATCCCCTTCCAGATAAACTGCATTTAAAACATCGTTCACTGCAGCCAATAGGTGGCTTTTAGGTACCAGGGTGGGATGAACTCTCATTTCAAGTTGTCCATTTTTTATTTGGGCTATGGCCAGTAATTTTATCACACTGTCCAGTTCATCCCTGGCGAACTGAATATCATCGGGTGTGATGTGAGTTATGCCCTCCACATGAAACTTATCCTGAGTAATGTAAGCACCAAAGCCGAGTATGGTTAGAATTATGAGCTTCTGAGCAGTGTCATGTCCTTCAACATCAAAGGTGGGATCTGCTTCAGCATAACCCATTTCCTGTGCCTGTTTCAAAACTACTTCGAAGTCTAAGCCCTCATCGGCCATCTTGGTTAGAATGTAGTTAGCTGTTCCGTTAATAATCCCATAAACAGTTTCAATGTTATTGGCAGCCAGACCATCATTTAAGGGCTGCAAAAGGGGAATCCCTCCCCCCACACTGGCTTCAAAACATATTCTCACCTGGTTTTGACGGGCGCAATCAGTTACTTCCTGCCAGTGTTTGGCTAAAAGGGCTTTATTTGCCGTAACCACGTGTTTACCCTTTTTCATGGCTTTTAAAATGAAACTTAGTGCAGGCTGATAACCACCAACCAGTTCAATAACAATATCAATATCCTCATCCTCCAGGATATCATCCACATTGGTGGAGAGTATCTCTGGGTCTATATCCACGCCACGATCAGTGGTTATGTCCAGATCTACAACCCGTTTAAGATTAACCTTTTTATTCACTTTACCCTCAATCAAGCCAATGTTCTGGTTAAAAGTGGCCACCACTCCGCTTCCAATAGTTCCAAAACCAATAAGTCCGATGTTAACAGTTTCTTCCATCTGAATCATTCCAATCCACTTTAGTCTAAGATATGCATGCAGTTAGTGATTTCTCTGTATTTTATCCACAATTACCTTATATATCTTAAATTGATTTTTTTTAGTCCTTAATCCGTTATTAATCAATCATCTCAATAGTTATCTTATAGTTAATTAGCAATCCTTTAGTTTAATTTCAAATCCTTTAGTTTAATGTATTCTCCTAAAGATTCCCTGGTGGTCCCCACTATAAGGCGATAATGGGTTTTTTTACCCACAACCTTTTCCAGTTTACCACGGGCAATAATGGTTTCTCCTTCCCTAGCCTGGCCTGAATAGGTGTGAGTGAAGGATGCAACTTCATCTAACGAAACTTGGGGGCCATTTAAGATTTTAACATCTTCCACCTGGTAAACTGCAGGGTTATCAAAGGCAGCCAGGGCATCAGAGACAACAGCTTCAATTTCAATGTTTCCACAGGGTTGGTAGGTTTCTTCACCATAGGTTCCGGTGATTTCGTCCCATTCCCTGGTGGCCAGGATATCGAAGAGAGTACCTTCTACCACTCCTCGGTTATTCTTTCTTTTCTCGTACCATTGGAATTCATCGTAGCTCAATGTTGAGTCTTTTATCCGTTTTTCATAAAGTTTAGCCCAATATTCATCTTCAATTGCTTTCAAAGGACTTTTTGAATCATTTTTAATCGATTCAAAGGTTTCAATAGCTTTTCGATGGTTTTCAAGGCCGTAAACCACAAAATCTATATCTGATATCTGGGGATCATATAAGCCTGGTAAAACGGATCCAGAAATCCCTAAATGTTTCAGCTTTATCCCGGCCTGTTCTTGGAAGGTTTCAGCCACTTTAATCACTTTTAAAAGAAGTTCATCCGGTGAAGGGTGGTTAAGTATCTCATAAAGACGATCAACGGGGCTTAAAATCTTTTCTATTCTATTGATAGGCACACCCATCATCTCTACCCCAGTTACTCCACAGTCAAAAAGATAATCTGGGTAAAAATCATTCAAAAAATTATAAGCCTGATTAGAATCTACTTTGGCATAACGGGAACCATTAAGGGTTCTTTCACCCCTGGGATCTGGAATGTAACGTAAAAATGATATTATTCTGTCCTTAGGATGGAGGTAGGTGGTGGTTGCCAAGAAAAGATCATCCTGGGTGTAGATAAAGTCTCGGACTCTGGCTCGCATGCATTAATTTAATGAAGGACAACATTATTAAATATTATTAAATATGATAGTCAAAAGACTAATACCTGGTAAGGACCTCAAAAAGTCCCTGGAAGAAATTAGGGCTCAAAATGATTTTAAATCAGGTGTTATCATATGCATGGTGGGAAGTTTGGACAATACATTTCTGAGAATGGCAGATGAAACTAAAAAACTGATTAAAGGTCCTTTGGAAATAGTATCTGCCACAGGGACTCTGGCCACCAACGGTGTCCATGTGCATTTGGCAGTTTCAGATAGTCAGGGAACCATAACTGGTGGACATCTTCTGGATGGTAGTATAGTGCACACCACAGTTGAATTATGCATAATGCCAATAGAAAAAACTTTCAAGAGAGTTTTTGACCCTAAGACGGGTTATAAAGAACTAGTAATTCTAGATGAGTAACCATTAAATTCAGTAAATTAGGTTAATGCAGATGCTAAAACTAAGGTTAAAATAAGTTTATGTTCTTCAGATTATATTATCATGATTCATATTTGTGGATTAAGATTTCTGTGGGTAAATTTAGAATTTGGTGATTTATTTGAAAATCATAAAAATTGAACCAGGACTCACCTATGATGGAAGTCAGATAAAGCCGATCTGGGCCTTTCAGAACTTGGGGGTGAAGGGTTCCAGTATTGTAAGCTGGATTGGGCCTATGAATATTCAGCCAGATGAATTAATAGATTACGAAGATGTGGGGGTGGAGATAAAATCTGATGAAATGCTCCACTTTATAATAGAACACTTCGATGTTCAACCAGCTGATATCAGACTCTGCTACCACCGGCAACGAATTTTAGTGATGATTGTCCAGGATTTACTCACTGATTTGGGAATCAAAACCCAGAGAAAAGGGGATGATCTTTACTGTGGCAGGGGGAAACTCAGTGTATCCATAGCATCATGTTCAATCAGCAGTATGAAAATCCACTTTGCCATGAACATCACCACCAAGGGAACACCAGAAGATGTGGAAACTGCAGGTTTAATGGAACATTCCCCTGATTTAGATTCTAATAGTATTTCTAAACTGGCAGATGATATCTCAAAGGCATATGTAAATGAAATAATGGATATTGAGGATGATATTGCTAAGACCAGAGTGTTTTAATCCATGATTCCTAAATTTCTAAAAAATTAATAGATTTCAAATTTATCCATAATCCTGGTCAATATGATTTAATTGGTTAAGGGGAAATTTGATTAAAAATAAAGGTCCAAAGAAAAAAATCAGCTAATATTATTGAATTTAGCAGGATTTAAGGTTGAAAATTTTTCAAGAAGGTTTAAAAAATGAAAATTGTCATAAACGGAATACACGCTAATTTAAGATTTGCATCCGCCCATATGATTCCCTGCCATGAATTCTGTGGGGGTATTCATGGCCACTCTTACATTGTGGATGTTAAAGTTGATGGTGAACGGGGAGGAGAGTTTGGATTTGTGGTGGATTTTAAAACAGTCAAAGGACTGGTGAGGGATATATGCAAGAAAATGGATCACAAACTACTCTTACCAGAAAATAGTAAAGCAATAGATTTCAAAAGCATTGAAGATTCGGTAGAATTTTCCATTGGTGATAAGGAGTATAAAATTCCCAGGGAAGATTGTTGTCTCCTGCCTTTACCATCCACTTCAGCAGAGGATCTAGCGGAATACTTTGCTGAGAAACTTTTCCATGAATTATCAAAGCACCACTTGCACATCAAAAGCCTGGAAATCTGCGTAAACGAAGGAATAGGTCAGGGTGCTTATTATACCAAAAAAGCTGAATAATGGGGGATTCATATCAAAGCCCGTATTTCTGAAGTATTCTCCAGTATTCAAGGTGAAGGGAAGCTCATAGGCAGGAGACAAGTATTTGTCAGATTCAGTGGATGCAACCTGAACTGCAACTACTGTGACACCCCTTTAAGCCGCAATCCTGATTATGGTGATGAATTTACAGTTGATACCTTATATGAAAAAATAGATGAACTAATAACTCCTGATTTCCATTCTATTTCACTTACTGGAGGAGAACCCTTATTACACACGGATTTTATTAGGAATTTCCTGGAAAAACATAGTTTACCAGCTCTTTTAGAAACAAACGGGTCTTTACCTTATGAAATAGAAAAATTAAAGGATTTAATCCATTACGTGTCGCTGGATATAAAATTACCGGAACATGAGGCGGTTTCTAACTGGGATGATCTCCTGAATAGGGAAATTGAATCGGTAAAGATATTAATAGAAAAGGGCATAGATAGTTACTGTAAGTTGGTAGTACAGCCCTCCACACCAACGGACACCGTGAGTTCTATAGCCGCCAGAATAAAGGCGGAAATTCCGGATAAATCAAAAATACCAATGTTTATTCAGCCGGTAAGTCCGCTGGAATTATGGGCTGGAAAAACTCATAAATTACTGGAAATTTCTGAGAAGGCAGGAGAACATCTAAGCGTTTTAACCATACCCCAGGTTCATAAGCTTCTTAACCTAAGATAGGAGGTATTGAGATGGAAATGGATACCCAAGTGACTGTACACGACGCCATGACATCAAAGGTGATAACTGTAGACCCAAAGACCAGCATAGCCCAAGCTGCGGCCATAATGAGCCAGAAGGGCATTGGAAGTCTCATTATTAAGAGTGATTCAGAACCAGAAGGACTGGTAACTGAAAGTGATATTATTACTAAGGTTGTCTCCAGGGACATTCAGGCCAGCCAGATAACCGTTGGCGAGGTCATGACCAAAAACCTCATAAAAATCGATCCCGGATGCGACCTCAATGAAGCAGCGAGAATAATGGCAAAAAACAGTATTAGAAGGCTGCCAGTGGTAAATAACGGACTTCTCGTTGGCATATTAACTTCCACAGATGTAATGGCAGTTTCACCAGAACTCACCGAGATACTGGTGGAAAACGCCAGGATGTCTAACCAGATAGATTATGCTTCTGGTGAAAAATCAGTACCCGGGACCTGTGAATTATGTGGAAATTATCTGGACTACCTGGATGAAGTTGATGGAAAATACGTGTGTGATGAGTGCAAAGACGAATTAGAAGGTGAATAATTTTGAACCCGGTGGAGCGGATAATGACCCCAGATCCTGTCACCGTGTCGGTGGATACTCATGCCACCAAAGTTAGATCCATTTTTCGTGAAGAAGGATTACGCACCATACCAGTAGTATCAAAAAACCGGTTAGAAGGCATTATTACTCGTGGAGATATTTTGAACATATCCTCAACCAAATCCAACATTGATGCCCGGGGAATAATGGAACACCCCCGAGTAATAGCCACCCCTGATATGGATTTAACTCATATCGCCCGTGAAATCATGAAAGCAGACACCATATGTGCTCCAGTCGTTGAATCTCAGGATGACATGCATCTGGTGGGAATAATAACTGTATCTGATATTTTAAGGAACTTTCTCTACAACGGTGCCATACCAAGCAATGAACAACTGAAAGAAATCACCGTGTCTGATGTGGTAACCTGCAATTATGATGATCTGATCTCCCAAGTCTGGAAAAAAATGGATGAAACCGGCTTTTCAGGCCTTCCAGTGATGAAAAATAATAAAATCATAGGAATCATCACCAGGATGGACATTATCAATTCTGGAAATGTTAGAATGGCCCTGGAGTCTGAGTCCCATGAAACCAGGGGTTCAGTTAGGGTGGAGAAGATCATGAAAACCCCACCAGTAGTGGCAACATCCCACACCCTTACCCGAGAAGCCGCAGAAATAATATTGGAATATGATATTGGACGTCTTCCAATTGTAAAAAATCCAATATACATAAAAAGAGAACCCCGAAGAGCTAAAGAAGCCGATCTGATTGGTATAGTTTCAAGGGAAGATATTTTATGGTCATATCTCAACTGATATCCTGCCCTTTATCTGGAAAATTATCCCAAAGGGGTGTTAAACTATTTTTAAGTGGTCTCCATATTTTTTCAGATGAACAACTCACTTTTTCAAGACAATCTCCAATTTTAAATGTTATTGTCATTTTTTGACTGAATCACTAAATAAAGTTTATCTCTAATAATAGAGGTGTATAGATGAGAAAAAAACAAACCATAAACCTGGTGAAGTCAATGGATCGCGGTCCATTGGAATTTGAAACCCACGAATCCCAGCATGAGGGAGACGTGATGAGCATAGCAACGAAAAAGGTGGTAAAAGCACCTCAAACCGCCACTATAAAGGAAGCAGCTGAAATAATGGTGAAAAACAAGTTCAGAAGGCTTCCCATAACTGATCCTGGTAGTGAGAAGCTTCTGGGAATAGTTACCTCCATGGATATTCTGGACTTTTTAGGAGGTGGAGACAAGTACAAGATTCTGGAGGAAAAACACCATGATAACTTTCCGGCAGCTATAAATGAGCCAGTGAAGCTGATCATGACTCGTGATGTTGAAACCATCAACACCAAAGACTCCATAACCAATGCTGTAACTAAGATGACCACTAAAGGGGTAGGTGCCCTGCCAATAGTGGATTCAGACCATAAAATAGCAGGCATAGTGTCTGAAAGAGATATTGTGTTATTAATGGCAGGAGTACTCACTGATGAGAAAGTTGAAGACTACATGAACAATAATGTCATCACCACCACTCCTGGAACCCGAATAGAGGGTGCATCAAAGATAATGGTCCGAAACAAACTCCGAAGAATCCCTGTAGTAGGTGAAGAACGTAAAACACCACACCCTGAAGAAGATAAGATAGTAGGCATAGTCACCGCCACTGATATCCTGGAATTTTTAGGTAAAAACAGTGCCTTCCATCACATGGTAACCAACAGTGGTGAAGAAATCCTAAACACCACCATAACCGAGATTATGGAAGTAGAAGTAGTCACTGCCAATCCCATCACCCGCCTGGGAGATGTGTGTGATTTAATGGAAGAGAAAGGTATTGGAGGCCTGCCAGTAGTTCAAAATGGAGAATTACAGGGAATAATAACTGAAAGTGACATATTAAGAGCCGTGAGTTCATAACACGGTTCATTTAAAATTTTTTAGGGGCGAGTAGCATGATGAAAATCGAGGATGTAATGAACGAAGAAGTAATATTAGCCGAAGAAAACGAACAAGTAAGTCACGCCCGAAACCTCATGCTCAAACACGGCTACAGCCGTATTTTAGTGGTTGACCAGGAAGGTAAACCAGTGGGCATATTAACAGAAAAAGACTTGATAAGAAAAATGAGGGCTAACGGACCCCAATGGAAAAGAAGACCCATAGATAAAATATCTATTCGCAGGGTTATGACTCCCAATCCCATAACCATCAATCCCTATCGGGAAATAAGGGAGGCAGTGGAACTTATGATCAAAAATGACATCAGTTCCATACCAGTAATTGATGAAAACGAGGTAGTGGGGATCGTAACTAAAAGTGACCTCATGAACTTCTACCGACAGAAATACGCAGGTAAATGGAAAGTTTCACAGCTCATGACTCGTGAAGTGATAACCGTAAATGAAAATCACAGCATAGGTCATGTAATAAGTATAATGGAAGATAATAAAATAGGTAAAGTCATTGTAATGAGGGATAACGAGCCAGTGGGCATCATAACCTCTGCTAACATATCCTTTGCCAATGTGGAAGATCCTGAAACCGGGGTGAGTGTGGAGAAAATAGCATTCCTGCGCAAAATCGACGGTCAGGAGAAAAGAAATGTCCGTGAGGTGTCTATGGTTACAGCAGGAGATATCATGACCAACCACCTCATAAAAATAAGTTCAGATGAAGATTCCGCTATTGCAGCTGATATAATGGTTAAAGAGGATGTGAGTGGAATTCCAGTGGTTAATGACAATGAACTGGTGGGAATAATAACTAAAACGGATATAATCCGGGGAATCCAGTAAACTGGAGGGTATATAAAATGCATGTCAAAGATATAATGGCTAAAGAAGTTATAGTGGTAGATAAAGACCAGAACATCCACGACGCACTTAAATTAATGAAAAAACACAAAATATCCCGACTACCAGTCATAAACACCAACCAGAACCATCAAAAAGAACTAGTGGGCATTATAACAGAAAAAGACATAGCCATGCGTCTTGGTTCATCAAAATATGGTAATTTAGCACCCTCACACTTCCATGTATCCACAGTGATGACACCCCACCCATTAACTGCTGAAGCTAACCAAACACTGGCAACAGCTGCAGAAACCATGCTAGAAAATGGAATTGGTGGTCTAACCGTCATGGAATCTGGAAACATCATCGGAATGCTCACCAAAAGCGACTTTCTGGACACCTGTCAGGGAAGACCCTTCACTGAAATCACAGTTAAAGAGCGGATGAAAACAGACATAACAACTGTTGGACCGCAGGACAGGCTGGTACATGCTCGCAGACTCATCATCGACCAGGATGTGGGACGATTACCTGTGATGGAGAATGGAGAACTCCAGGGAATGATCACTGCCAAAGACATAGCATTGGCCATGATGTCCTTCCGCAAAGTAGTTCCAGACAAATACAAACCCGCCAGAATCAGGAATCTCCTGGTAGAGGATGTAATGGTTCAAAACGTTAAGACCATAACTGAAGAAGAACCAGTCTCCCAGGCTGCACGTATAATGCTGGATGAGAACTTCAGTGGCCTGCCAGTTACTGGTGATGAGGGAATGACAGGAATAATCACCAAAACTGATTTCCTGAAACTAATAGTTGAACTGGAAAAAGTCTAAGGTAGAATTTTTTAAAGGGAGTGATTCTACTAGAAAAGTCTAAAAAAGAGATCCTTTTAATATACGAAGAGTCTGAAGTAGAAAATTCCAGTGGAAAAGTTGTGGTAGAATATTTCCAATGGAATCTGTATCGGAAGGCTTGGTGGAATTTTTTGGAGGTGTGATTCGCCTCTGAATATTTTGCTAGAAAGTTTAAAGTGGGAATCTAAATAAGCCTATAAACAATGAGAGATTTAAAATCTCCACATTTCAAATTTCCCACTTATATTTTAATTTTTTTTTAAAAAAAGATATTATAAAAAAAGGAATTTTTCCTCGAACATAGTTCTACTACAGGAAATTACTTAAAATTAATATGAAAAATTATGAGAGAGAAAAACATCCCAAACCTTCTCAGTGAGGGAGAAGTATCCAAGATCTTGGATATTCCTCCTCTGAAGTTAGAAGAAGCATACTGGAAGGGAATTATTAAAAAATACCAGAGTCATGGTTTAGAAGCTGTTCAATTCCGGAAAGGATTAGGATCAATAGAACCTGGCACTATGGTCATCGATGGGGACGAAATAGAAGTTATAAGAGGATTTCCCAAGATAAGAAGAACTCTACTGTTGCACCCGGCACTGGAAAAACATTTCCCAGATCAGGTAGCAGTAGAAGAGAAGATGAATGGTTATAACGTTCGCATAGCTTTGGTGAACCATCAAATCATTGCCTTCACCAGAGGAGGTTATATCTGTCCTTACACTACTAAAAAAGCCAATGAAATACTAGATTTAAGCCACTTCTTCCAGGAGCACCCGGAAAAGGTTATATGTGGTGAAATGGTGGGAACCTTAAACCCATATGTATCACATTACTATCCAGAAATAGGAAAACTGGGATTCCGCATATTTGATGTGAGAGAGAAACTCACCAACCATCCCTTACCAGTAATGGTTAAACGGGAGTTACTAAAAGATTATGATCTACAACCCGTGAATCTACTGGGTGTTTTTCCAGTTGAAGAGGCAGCAGGGGAGATAATGACCCTGGTAAGGGAGTTAGGTGAGAACAACCGGGAGGGAGTGGTGATAAAAGACCCCCAGATGCAACTGGAACCTTTAAAGTACACCTCATCCCAAGCCCAAGCATCAGAACTGGAATATGCTCTGAGTTTCCCCTTCGACCTAGCTCAGGCATTTTTGTTCAGCAGGATAATAAGAGAAGGATTCCAAGCCTATGAAATGGAAGAATCCTCCCAACAGCTCAGGGATAGGGCTATGCGGCTGGGAGAGTCCATATTGTACCCCATGCTTGAAACCATAGAACATGTTAAAAGTGGTGAAGTGGCAGCCGAGGATCTGGTAATTGAGGTGGATAGTGAAGAAGAAGCAGAGGAATTCATCCGCCATTTGAGGGATTTGAAGGTAATGGCCACACTGGCTGAGGTAAAAGATGGTAAAGCAGTTATAAGAAGAATACATCAGTCCACTACAGATAAGATGAATAATTATCTTAAAGGCGGATTATATTAATGGAATACTAATCTTAAAAGGAGAATTCTACTAACAAGTTTTTAACCTCTTCTAATTTAAAACTAGTTTATATATCAAAATTTAATTAGAATCAAATTCAGATCACACATAACATTGAATATATATTAATAGCTGGATTTTAAAAAGGTTTATTTATGAAAATAGGATTTTTCGGACCGGCAGGGACCTTCACTGAAGAAGCAGCATCCACCCTAAATGGGGAATTAGTGCCCTATGAAACTATACCTGAAGTCTTTGAAGCAGTCCATGTTGGAGAAGTGGACTTGGGAGTGGTTCCCATTGAGAACTCCATCGAAGGATCAGTAGGTGTAACCCTGGATCTGTTAACCCATCAGTACCTTTTGAAAATAACTGGTGAAATAGTAATCCCCATAAGCCATAACCTACTCATAAATCCTGGTACGGATTTGAAGGATGTTGAATTGGTTTATTCCCATCACCAACCATTATCTCAATGTCGATTGTTTTTAGAAAAAATGGGAGTTAAGACCCAGGCTGTGAGCAGCACTGCAGCTGCTGCTGAGATGATAATCGGCCATAAAAACCTGGCAGCCATTGGCACCAGTCGGGCTGCAGAGATATACGGTCTGAAAATTGCGGCTCGAGATATTCAGGACCATGCCAACAACATGACCCGTTTTGTAGTTATTGACAGGCATGATCATACTCCTACAGGTAAAGATAAAACCTCACTGGTTTTGTGCCTTTCTAAGGATCGTCCCGGAGGACTGTACGAGATACTGGGTGAATTTGCCAGAGAAAATATAAATTTAACCAAAATAGAGTCCAGACCATCCAAGGAAAAACTGGGAAGCTATATCTTCTTTGTGGATTTAGAGGGTCACCGTAAGGATTTAAAAATTATGAATGTTATAAATAATATAAAATCAAAGGTAGGATACATAAAAATTCTAGGATCATATCCTCAAGAAGGAGATGATTAAAATAGTTTTAGATAAGAGAAAGCTCAAAAAAGAATTTGAAGAGCTTGAACGTGAATACAGCAAAGGAAACATATCCAAAAAAGAATATTTTGCCCGTAAAAGAGATTTAGGGCAGAAAATGGAAACCCTGCAAGCAGCAGAACATGTGCGCAGAATGCAGGGTAGAATGGGATCGGAAAAATCCCTGGACTACTGGTCTGATCAACAAGAAGAGGAGAAAAAACTTGCTGATGAGGCTGAAAAAGAGGAAATGTTCAGGAAATACATCACCAATCCAGATTCTATAAAGGATAAAGACATACCAAGCCGTGAATGGTTTGGTAAGAGGGCAAAAATAGGATTGGTTGCTTTTATTATTTTAGCATTCATTGTGGGAACTTCTATGGGGTCTTTGTTTTTCCCCCAGCCATCAGAAGCACCTCAAGTTTCCATGGTGGTAAATTCAAGTGCTTTTCCCCCAGCCAACAACACTACCTCTACCACCAATGTAAGCACCACTAAAACCACTCAAAAAACCCAGACTGTTACTGAAACCACGGAAGCACCTGTTGAGACCACGGAAAGCACTCCGGAGGTCACTCAAAATCCAACTAATACTCAGAGTACAACCTCCAGTACAACTCAAAGTAACTCTGGAAGTGGCTAAATAAGGGATACCATCATATGGTGAATTATCCCTTTTTTTTTATCATGCTTATAATGATATTATTTGAAAATTCATTCCGAGCGAATATGATGATTAAAAAAATGGAATAAGACAACAAATGAACTATTCTCAATGGGAACTACTTAATATGGGAATAATATATTTTTATATGTAATGAAAATAGAATTTATTTTAAATAGGTGTTTTTTTATGAATAAAATTCTCCCCCTAATGGTAACCCTCGTCTTGGTGGTCCTGGTATCTGGATGTGTCACCAACGAGGCAAAAAACAACGTTTCCAATAATTTCACCCAAAACGGTGTTTTTTTCCAATATCCCAGTTCATGGGGTGTGGCAACAGTTACTTCACCCAATGGTGTGGCAGCAGTGGGAGATCCCCTCACTGTAATCAATGGAAACCCCACCACTTCAGTGGTAATACAGAGATACGATAATCCCAATTACTACAATCTTCAAACTGCCTACGAGCAAAACTACGCGAAATTCTTCAACAACACGGGTAAAACCAAGGTATCTGATGGGAATTTCATTCTAAATGGTGTTCAGGTTTTTGAAACAGTATACACCTCTTCAGAATCAGGGGTTTTAAAAAAGTATCGGGCAGTATGGTTACAGAAGGGTAACACTATTTATGTAATATTGGCCAGTGCCAAGGTTGAGGACTACGATGCCCAGCAACCCAATTTTGATATGGTAATTAATTCATTCCAAGCATAAAAGCTAATAATTTTTTTATTCAGTTTTTCGCTGATACTGCAAATATTTTCAACATTTATTGATTTAAATCATTTTATTATAATCATATTTTCTCATAATCATTTAAACAAACTTTATTTAGTCTAGAATCACCTAATCAACTCATCCTTCTCGGGTGTATCAATTGAGTATTTTATTGTTATTAGAGTTTTACTCACATCCAGTTGAGTTTTAGTTATTCACTTGAATTGGATACTTACAGTAAAAAACACAGGGGGTGTTGCATACAAAAATTTTATATGCTAAACCTGATAGAATATGATCTGTTATAATACTATCTTCACAGGGCAGAGTGTGGACAGTTGGTCAATAAATCTGCTTTTATTTTATACAATCCTGTGATCATCCTAATCATGGTAATTTTGAAATTTTAGGCTTGATTCTATCATTTAAGCTAATCTAGGAATTAAAAAAGTCTTTAAACCTTACAATTAGGTGGACACACTATAAAAAACACATGGGGATTGTGAAGGTTGTGAAGGTTTTAATATAATAATTCTTGGTTTCATTAAGAGACCTTTAGGATTATCCACTAATAAATTAAGGAGGAATGGAAAATGGTATTGCCAGTATGCGATGTCTGTTTGAAGAGCGGAATGTTATGTCAGGGTTGTGAGAATAAGCTGAAAAACGGAGAAATCAGTCAGCTTGACTTGGACATTGCAAAAATCCTCTACCGAGTGGGTGATGGTAAAATTGGTTTTAAAAAAACCATTGAGATAGGAGATGTGCTTATCATCATCACTGAAAAAGACCAAGTGGGTAAACTCATAGGTAAGGGAGGTAAAATTGTAAGGGAAATATCCAAAACCGTGGGCAGGAAAGTGAGGGTGGTTGGAGAAAACTCCGATCTTAAAGCTGTAGCCACTGATATAATAGCACCCGCCCGTATTTCAGGGATTAACATTGTATATGGGAAAGATGGGGAAGAAAAATTCAAAATACGCGTCAGAAGAGAGGATTCCCGACGATTACCTGCTAAACTGGATATTTTAAATAGTATTATTCAGGAGTTAACTGGAGAGAAAACACTGGTGGTTATTGACCGTAATAACTGATTTACTATGAATCCTGACTAAATTTAAACTAAATTTATCATGATCTAAGTGGTTAAAAAATGAGGAAATACTAATATTTGTTATTAACCTTTGTATTAACCATGACTTAGAAGTTATAAGAATCGGGGATATTTAGGAGTTCAATGCGGGTTTGGATTATATGAGAATTATACTCTGTGTCACGGGTAGTGTTGCTGCGGTTGAAACAGTAAAACTGGCCAGAGAATTAAAAAGGAAAGGATTCCAAGTCAAATGCTTCATGAGTGACGGTGCCTGTGATATTATCAATCCCTATGCTCTGGAATTCGCCACCGGAGAGAAGGTGATTACCCACCTTACAGGAAAAATAGAGCATGTTAAATACGCTGCTGATGATCTTATTCTGGTAGCACCAGCCACAGCTAATATAATCAGCAAATTCGCATATAAAATTGCAGATAACCCCATCAGCACTTTACTTTTAACTGCCAGTGGTTACGATACTCCCATTATTTTTGTACCATCCATGCACCAGTCCATGTACTTAGCAGTGGATGAGAACATCCAGAAACTTAAAAATCAGGGCACAATCTTCATAGAACCTAAAAAAGAAGAAAACAAAGCTAAGTTCCCTCCAATAGACGATATAGTGCTTCAAGTTGAAAAATCAACATCTGCAGGTGGTCTGGAGGGACGTAAAGTTCTGGTGAGTGCCGGAGGTACTTATGAGGAAATTGATCCCATCCGAGGTATAACTAATCGCAGCTCCGGTAAGATGGGCCTTGAACTGGCAAAAGAAGCCTTCCGTCGTGGTGCTGAAGTTACCATGATTACCGGGAGGATGGAAGTGGCTGTTCCCAGTATATTTAATCAAATCAAAATAGAATCCACCTACCAGATGCAGGAAGAACTCGAAAAAATACTAATAGATCATGATGTGTTCATATCTGCAGCTGCAGTATCTGATTTTACAGTGGAAACCAATGACTCCAAAATATCATCCACTGACCATCTCACCCTTAAACTACAGCCTACCCCTAAAATAATTAATCAGGCCAAAGAACAAAACCCTGCCCTGTACTTGGTTGGGTTCAAAGCGGAGTACGATGTCTCTAGAGATGAACTAGTGGAATCTGCAAGGAAAAGGATGATAGAGTCTGGTGCGGACCTGATGGTGGCCAACGATGTGGCTGAAGAGGGAGCAGGATTCGGCTCAGACCAGAATAAAGTGGTTCTGATTGATGATGAGGTTTGGGATGTACCCTTAAGCACCAAAGAAGAAATAGCACGCCTGGTTGTTGGTAGAATCATAGAAAGGATTATTTAGCATTATGATTCATTCTAGACTATTCATTCAGACTAAATCTTTATTAGTTGTTCTTTCCAGATAAATTATGATCTATATTCTTTATCTGTATCTTTAAAATTTATATTCTTCTTGAAAACATTTAAGAAACTAAATTTTAAACTAAAAAGCAAACTCGCAAACCAGACACCGGTGGTCCTTCTCAAAAGGGTTCAGATCAACCTTCTCCACCACTCTGAATCCATGCTCTTTTAATTTGGAGGCCTCTTCACGGAATATTTGTCTTGGTTTGCGGGTTACATCAATACTACGGGCCTTAACCATGAAAACACCCTGTCCATCGTTAGAAAGAAACATACGCATATTATCCATGAATATCTCAGTTTGATTGGGTTGGGCTACATCAGAATAGATTAAATCCACCTTTTCCATTAATGGTAGGTAGTTCTGGGGTTTGCTGGCGTCTTCCAGTAAAGGTATCATGTTTTCTCTTTCCCTGCAAACGGTTAAAAACTCCCTCATCATGCGTGGTGAGAACTCCACACAGTAAATCAAACCTTCAGTTACGATATCCGAGATATGGGATGGTGTGGTACCTGCCGAAGCCCCTAAGTAAAGAATTTTTGAATCCATCTGTATTTTGAGGTTTTCCAAACCGTTCAGTAGGGCTGCTGCAAGTTTTGAACGTCGAGGATCCCACAGCCTATACTCCACATCCTCATATTCTATCAGTTTCTCCCCGTAAACCCTCAATCCGGGTGTAAAGTTTCGAGTGGCCAGATGACCGTCTATTTCATATATTCCCCTTAATTTATCCCTGATTTTTAGATTATAATCCATTTTTTGCTTTCCTCATACAATCGATTATTTTTATAGTAATTGAAATCTTACCGAAATGGGTCAACTCGAAAATTTTACGTAATCTGGTGTTTTTATAATGGTTCTAATTCAATAATGGTTCCAATATATTCTAATTGAATCATTTTTATAAACATCCTTCAGATATCATTTTATAAGAAATTCAATAAGAATAATCATCTTTCCGGTAACGAAATTTGTCCTTTTTTTTCTTTCTCTTTTTAATTCTCTTCTTTTTAGACTTTTCAGTCCTTTTAGGGAAGGGGTGGTCCTTTTTTATCTTTTCCAATTTCTCTTCAAACCCTTCTTTAATGGAAGGATCCAATTCACCTGAAAAATAGTCCTTCCGCACAGCCAAACTGATCCTGCCTGCTAGCAACCTGGCAATTTTCCCCCTAACCCACCATCTGGAGCCACGCACATCCGGGTGCTGGTATATCAAACCGTGTTTAGGTGGTTTTTCACCAGTTTTAAGATGACGGAAAAGGGCTTTTTCTGCCCCTAAAATCTGCACTGCACTGGAAGGCAGTAGGGCTAATCTTTTAATACCTCCAGTATGGGCAATTAACTTTGCGCCCAATGATGCTCCCAGAAGATCCCTTAGATTAGGTGCAATTTCCTTCATTTTCACATCAACATATTCGGTGGTTGACTTTTTCGAGTCCTGGATGGATTTGATAGTCCTGGCAAATCCTTGAATCACCTCCAGATCCGCTTCAGATAACTCTGCACCCAAACTTTTATCTGAATCAACAATATTCAAACCAAATAAACCTGCATTTAGAATTGATTCACGATTTCCGTATTCAGCCACCAGCTCCACGTATCGGGAATGATCCCTTATTTCATCCATTTCCGGGAAGTGAATGGGATACCATTCCCTAATCCTCTCAACCAGTTTAACTTCAGACTCCTCCAATTCCTCAATGGCCTGGATACCCTGGATGAGTAATAGATCATCTGATTCTGAAGACTCCTTAAGCTTTAGTTCGGTTAAATCTATAGATAACTTACGAATAATATCATTGAACTCACTGGGGGAGTTAATAAAACCAGCTTCAATGAGAAGCTCCCTCAAGTTGGAGCGCAGGTAATCTCCACCTTTACTGGGGATTTGCAATGTGAATTTATGATGATATTTAAGGTTTTGGTAGTGATAGCTGCTTTTATTGGTTTCAATTATGATCTCATCACATATTTTACCAATTCTATCCAGAAAAGTGGTCTCATAGGGGTTCTTATCAACATTCTCTATTTTTCTCCATTGTTCCAGGAGTTCTGCATGTGGGAAAAGTTCATAATCCAGTAGGTTAAAATCATCATCTAAGGCCAAGAAGCCAGCGAAACAACTAACTACATAACACTTCATAGATTTAATGTGTACCTAAGAGGATTTAAACCTTCCAAAAAATGAATTTATTCATAATTTCATTTGGGAGTAATCATTACACATTTAGAATTGTAATATAATTATAAAGCTTTGAGCTACTGGAAATGAATTATGAAGATTAATAACTTCCATACAAAGGTGTGATCATGCTGGAAGTGGAAATATGTGATATTAAAATGAAAAATCCCACAGTTTTAGCTGCGGGGGTGCTGGGAAGCACAGCCGCATCCCTTAACTGGGCTGCTAGAAGCGGAGCTGGGGCGGTGGTAACCAAATCTTTTGGAATGGAACCCAACAAGGGCTACCCCAATCCCACCACTGTAGAGGTGGAGGGAGGTATAATCAATGCCATAGGATTATCCAACCCGGGAGTGGAAAACTTCAGAAAGGAACTCGAAAAACTGGAGGGGAAAGTCCCCCAAATAGCCTCAATATATGGTTCAACACCAGAAGAATTTGCCCACATTGCAAGTAGGGTGGAAAACATGGTGGATGCCTTGGAACTGAACATATCCTGCCCCCATGCCATGGAGGGTTGCGGAGCATCCATAGGTCAGAATCCAGATCTAACCACTCAAGTTGTAAAAGCAGTTAAAAAATCAGTTAAATCACCGGTTATAGTCAAATTAACTCCTAATGTCACAGATATTGTGGAAATTGCCCAAGCAGCAGAAGATGGAGGGGCGGATGCACTGACCCTCATCAACTCCCTGGGTCCGGGCATGAGGATCGACCTGGAAACAGCAAGACCAGTACTCTCCAACCGTTTCGGAGGAATGTCCGGACCTGCCATTAAACCAGTTGCTCTTCACTGTGTGTATCAGGTTCACCAAAGAGTTAATCTACCCATAATGGGGGTGGGTGGTATCATGAATGGTAATGACGTGGTGGAATTTTTATACGCCGGAGCCAGCTGCGTTCAGATTGGAACAGCAGTAATGTACAGGGGAATGGAAGTTTTCAGCCGCATAAACAGCAGCCTTCAGAAGTTCATGACTGATAAAGGTTACCAGACTGTGGAGGAAATGGTGGGTTTGGCCCATGAATAGGAAAACAACCACTTTAATCTAGATAGGATTACTTTTAAGGAGATAGCATCATGAATTTTCCACAGGTAATAAAAATTAATAGGATAATTGAAGAAACACCCACGGTGAAAACTTTTATTTTCCCATGGGAAGTTACTGATGAGACTCCGGGCCAGTTTTTAATGTTATGGAATTTCGCAGATGAAAAACCCATGTCAATCTCCATTATCGATCCAGTTAATGATGAGATAGGTGTTTCAGTTAAAATGGTAGGTACATTTACCAAATCACTGCATAAACTTCAGGAAAATGATAAATTAGGTTTAAGAGGTCCCTATGGAAATGGATTCGAAATAGCAGGTTCACGGGTTCTGGCAGTTGGTGGTGGAATTGGAATGGCACCCATTTCTGCCTTCACCGAGGAAGCCTCACGAAGGGGTGTAGAGGTGGATGTTGTAACTGCAGCCACCACCAAGGGAGAAATACTCTTCCAGGAACGTCTGGAAATCACAGGGGCTAATGTGCTTCCCACAACTGATGATGGTAGTCACGGGTTCTGTGGTTTTGCCACGGAACTGGCAGAGAAACTAATAAAAAATGAAGATTATGATATGATGGTGGTTTGTGGGCCGGAGATAATGATGAAGAAGCTCTTTGCTATATCCAACCGTTACCAGTTACCTGGCCAGTTTTCCCTGGAACGATATATGAAATGTGCTCTGGGAATCTGTGGGCAGTGCTGTGTGGATGATGTGGGCTGGAGAATATGTGTTGAGGGTCCGGTGTTATGGACTGACCAGCTAAAAATGGTAACTGAGTTTGGAAACTACCGGAGAGATTCTTCAGGAATTAAAAAAACATTTTAATTGAGTGATGGAATTTCATATTCTTCATTAAAAAGGTGAAGGTGACAGTTTATTTCAAGCTACTTCAAGTTGAAGTTTTAATGCAGTACTTCATTGTATATTTCATCATTATTCAAGGATCTTTAAAAATAATGCTTACCCTAGGATAAAACGTGTGCATAATTAAATAGCTTATGCAATAATGTTAGGCAATAATATGAATAGATGGAAGGATAACTGATATGATTTACAAACTTAAAGGAACTCTGACATCAGCTTTATTTGTAATGGCAGTTCTTATATTGTTATCCTTAGTTGTTCTTACTCCTATGCTGAGCATGATTGTTCTAGCAGCTGTTTTTGCCTATGCAGTGCGCCCTATTTCTAAGAAGATTCAACCATATCTTAAATTCCAGTCACTGGCAATAGCTGTGACCATGGTGATAGTGATTCTCCCTTTAGTTATCATTGTCATCTACTGCATTAATGCACTGATACAGTCTGCCCCATCAATTTTAGATGCTGCAAAAGCCATGAATCTGGGTAATATAACCACCGCATCTATACAGAACTCCCCCCAGTTCCAGCAGTACGTACCATCCAGTGTTTACCCCTATTTGGGTTCTGCTTCCGGAATTCTGGAGGCTGCCTTGTCGGACATCCTCAAAGGAGTAGTATCATATCTGGTTAGTCTGGTTCAATCCATCCCTAATCTGGCATTGGAGCTATTCGTGTTCTTTGCAGCAACATTCTACTTAGCTCGAGATGGCCACCTATTGTGGAAATATGTTGATTTTGTGATACCTCATGATAGAAAAGGATTTTTTGACAACCTCTTCCGGGAAACAGACAATGTTTTAAAGAGTATTTTCTTAGGACACTTCCTAACTGCCATGATAGTGGGTGTTATTTCTGGAATAGGTTTCTACCTTTTAGGTTATCCTTACTCCTTATTCTTGGGAATTATAACTGGATTCTTCCAGGTGATTCCATTCATTGGACATTGGCCCACCTATACTGTTTTAGCCCTCTATGACCTTTTCAACGGAAATTACATACGCATGATACTGGTGGTTTTTTTAAGCATCTTTCTGAGCGTGCTGGACATGTACATGCGACCCCAGATCTCAGGTAGATACGCAGATGTACATCCCATGATATTCCTGTTAGGATTCATATGCGGACCACTTCTCATGGGACTTGTAGGATTCATAATTGGACCATTAGTTCTTGGCGTGGCTTATGCAGCAGTTTTAGCTTATAAAGAATCCAAGGAAACAGAAATGGAAAATGCAGATCTGGATAAAGACGGTAATAACAAATCTTAACATTTTAATTTCAAAAAAGGATTACATTTCATATTCATTCCATTTATTTTATAATTGAATTTGTGATATAATTAAAAAATAGTATTTTTTAAAAAACTAAAGGGTTTTATGAGGTTCAATTGGAATATTTCAAAATTTCACTTGTTTATCTTTTCCTAAAATTTCATCAAATTCCAATCCTTTATGGAAAGCCAGATCTACATCCACCCGGTAGTTGTTCTGTCGGGTTTGGTGAAGTAGGTCAGGAGTTAAAAAACGCCATTTTTTGCGGGAGAATTTGGCTCCAATATATGGTTGGGCTCCGAAAATCTCTGCAAATTCAACTAATGCATCTATCTTATCAGAATTAATATAAATACGATCCTTTGAAGAGGATTTAACCTCTATAGCCAAGTATATTTTACCATTACCTGCTATGATGTCAGGGAGTGGTTTTTTTGTTGCTCCGCCAGATGCTGGGGCGCGCATTGCTGCACAATCAGCATCCCATAGCATTTTAACCAGTTCTCGTTCTTCACGGGATCCTGTTTTGCTCATTAAACTCTAAACTCCCAGTAATTCACAACCACAACTCAAAATGGATATCCGCATCATGGAGTATTACTGAAATTAATGGGTGTCAATATCTGCATATTCAATACTTTTAGCAGAAAAGGTTCCATTCTTAGTTGGCCCTCGTATCCACCCTATACAGGCATCTTTAGCTATGATTTTCCTGTCTTTGAATATTATGTCTACTTTTATCCCTGAACGGCTTAGTTCTGGTCTGTCGGTTATGAATCTGGAGAAAGCACCAGTGTAATTGTAATGATTTTTTAAAAACCACTGAGTCACACTCACTCCTTCCATTTTCCCAATTAACTCTCCTTTATGTAGCACATCGCACTTAAGGGAACTGCAGGTTCTTTCCATCTTGATCATAGGGCTCCCCCCATAGGTTATACTAGTTAAATTTTATACTTAAGGATGGATAAGTACTTTTCTATTAAAAATAGTGTTTTTAGTGTGGAATATGTCCTTGGGGTATGTTTTTGTATTAATGTACCAGATTTAGTAAAAATAATCATATTATTCAGATAAGTATGGGGCCGGGGCCGAGATTCGAACCCGAGTCGCGGGATCCACAGTCCCGTAGGATAACCACCTACCCCACCCCGGCCTTATGAATTTGGGTGTACTTGAGTGCAGGGGAAGGGATTCGAACCCTCGAAGGCCTACGCCAACAGGTCCTAAGCCTGTCCCCTTTGGCCGCTCGGGCACCCCTGCAATTAGGTTAATTTCGGCTTGAATCAGTCATCCAAGACCTAAATTAGTCTAAGGGCAGTTGAATATGATAAAATTGAAAAATGCTCCGGCCGGGATTCGAACCCGAGTCTTCGGCTCGAAAGGCCGAAATGATTGGCCGGACTACACTACCGGAGCTAGTTTTTATATGAATTTTAATTCTATTAATATATCTAAATTAATAGATCATTAATATATTGTAGGTAAATTATCTGAATTCAGGTAAATGGGCCCAATGGGGTTCGAACCCATGGCCGCCCGGTTATGAGCCGGGCGCTCTACCTGGCTAAGCTATGGGCCCTTGAGCGCCGCCGACAGGGCTCGAACCTGTGACCAATCGGTTAACAGCCGAACGCTCTACCTACTGAGCTACGGCGGCTATATATGTAAGCTAACTAAACCTTCAAAACCCTATCAGGGTTGGCAAGTTAATAGAATATAGCATACTAAGCGTAGTTTAACATTTACGTTAATCATATATAAAGGTTGTCCTATCTAATCCCAAAATATTATTCATAGGAATAAATATAAAGATTTTGGGGTTTTTAACTTATTTAAACTTATTTAAATTCCATAAAAATTTAATGCCTAAAAATAACCCGCAAATCAGATCAATACTGAAAATTAATTGAAATTGAATATTTCATGGTTGGAAAATGAATCTCACCCAAAGAATAAACAACAAAGAAATTCTGGATCTAATCCAGGAAGCCAATAAGATCACTCTCAAAAAACACGGAAATCACATAACTCTGGAAAGAGCCATATTCCTTTCATGGTGGTGTGATAAGGGGGACTGCAGTTTCTGTTACATGTCCTCCCAGAAACCCCTTATAAGGGATCCTCAAAAGGCCCGGAGGCGAGTGGAGGCTATACTTGCCGAGGCAGAAATGGTCCGCCGTATGGGATGGAATATAGAATTCCTATCTGGAGGATATGGGGCTTTCACCACCACTGAGATAAAGAAAATTGCCCAGGAAATCAACCAGATAACCCTAGACCCGGTATGGCTCAATGTGGGCATAACCAGCGAACTTGATGCCTATGGTGAAGAAGTAACTGGGGTAACTGGTGCAGTGGAAGTGGCTAATCCGGAACTCCATCGGAAAATATGTCCCAGCAAACCTCTGGAGGAGATAACTAGCATGCTTCAAGATGCAGGTGATTTAGGGTTTAAAAAAGCCATAACCATTATATTGGGGTTGGGGGAAACACCTGAAGATCTTCGCTATTTATTTCACCTGATTGAAGAACTGGGAATTGATCGTATCATTTTTTACTCATTAAACCCCCATCCAGACACACCCTATGCTGATACTCCTCAACCTGCATCCCTCTACTATGCCGGGACAGTGGCTGCCACTCGAATACAGTTCCCTGAATTAGAGATCATCACTGGAACCTGGGTGGATAATCTGGCCAATATAGGACCACTTATACTGGCTGGTGCTAATGGACTCACTAAATTTCCCTTATTCAAAATGTTCGGGACTCGGCATGGACTGCGAGTAGAGGAAGAGGTTCGCTGGGCTGGCAGGGAACTGGTGGGAACTTTCACAGATCTTGATTGTTTGGAGGGTGAAAGTCCCAGAAGTGGTCTGGAACCCTTCCTAAAAAGATATATCACTAGTTGTCTTAATAATAAAACAAAGTATAAGGTTTAAATTTTACTCGTTATTTTATAGGAGGAATAGCTATTAAGATGAAATGCGGATTAGAAATCCACGTTCAACTCGAAACAGAATCAAAACTGTTCTGCACATGTCACACTAACTACCAGGAGGCAGCTCCCAACACCAACATATGCTACGTGTGTTTAAACCAGCCCGGAGCCAAACCATACCCTCCCAACCAGTCAGCCCTTGATGGGGCAGTAATGATCGCCCTCATGTTAGGCTGTAAAATAAGTCCTGAAGTTACCTACTTCTTGAGGAAACACTACGACTACCCTGATCTCCCCTCAGGATACCAGAGAACTTCTATTCCCATAGGATTCGAGGGAGATTTAAATGGTGTTCGCATCAGAGAGGTGCACCTGGAAGAGGACCCAGGTCAATACAAACCAGATATGGGCATAGTTGACTTCAACCGATCAGGAATACCTTTAATTGAGATCGTAACTGAACCCGACATGAAATCTCCTGAAGAAGCACGTAAATTTTTAAGAGAACTCATCCGAGTCCTTGAATACAGTGGAAGTGCTCGTGGAGAGGGTACCATGAGAGCTGATGTAAACATCTCCCTAGAAGGGGGTAAAAGGGCTGAGATCAAAAATATCAACTCTATAAAAGGAGCATACAAAGCCTTGCAGTTTGAAATGGTCCGTCAGAAGAACCTCCTAAAAAGGGGTATTGAAATAAAACAGGAAACACGTGCATTTCTGGAATCCCAGATGATAACTGTACCCATGCGACTTAAAGAGGAAGCAGAGGATTACCGTTACATACCAGATCCGGATCTTCCACCAATGATGGCTGAAGAAGAAAGGGTGGAAGCCATCAGGGAAAAAATGCCGGAACCAGCCCACATAAAGACAGAACGTTTTGTGGAGGAATATGGGATTAAAAAAGATCATGCTCAGGTTATAACCTCCGAGTTGGAATTGGCTGATGCCTTTGAAGAAGTGGCCAAAAAAGTGGACCCTTCATTTGCAGCATTGTGGATGAGGGATGAACTCAAAAGAGTTCTTTCCTATAACAAACTCACCTACAAAGAAAGTGAAATAAAAACTGCACAACTAGTGGAATTGCTCTCTATGTTGCAGGATAAAAAAATAACCACCAAGGCCGGGCAGAGGATCATTGAAAAACTCCCTAAAAACCCCCAAATGCCAAGCCAAATTGCTGAAGAGATGGGACTGGTGGGTGTAGTTGAAGATGACATCGTACTGGAGGCAGTGAAACAAGCCATCCAAGAGAACCCGGAAGCAGTTTTCGATTATTTTGAAGGAAAATCCAAGGCTTTAAACTTTCTGGTGGGACAGGTTATGCGTATAACTCGGGGAAAGGCAGACCCGGGAAAAACCAACCAGATAGTGCAGGAAGAACTCAGGCACCAAGACCAAGCAAATAACTGATTTTAAAAAATAGGTTTTAAAAAATAGGAAAAAATAACTTACAAGGGATTATAATTCGATCCATAATGATTATTAACAAGATACGGCTTTAAGGGGGAGGTTTGATCCCTATGGCCAAAAGAATCCTGGACATGTTAAAATGGCATCCTGAAAAAGATTCAGAAAAGTGCAGGATTACTTATTCCCATAGAGGACTTAAGGGTAACCTTAAAACCATCCCCCTCACTGATATTCAAGGTCAAAAAGGAGGATTCATGATTATGGCTGACGGAGCTATGGTTCCTTACCACCGCATAGTGAAAATAGAATGTGATAATAAGATAATATGGAAAAAAAGTCTAAAAAAAGGAGATTATAATGACTAGTTCCACTCTGGTTAAAGATTACATGACCCGGAATGTTATAACTGTCAACCCTGACACGCCTAATGCTGAAGTGATCCAGCTCATGAAGCAGACTGGTCACGATGGTTTCCCGGTTAAAACCAATGGAGAAGTCATTGGCATGGTAACTGCCTTTGATCTATTACTCAAACCATGGGTACACGAGGTTAAAGATATTATGTCCACAGATATCGTGGTAGCAGACCAATCCATGTCTTTAAATGACGCTGCTAGGGTGATGTTTCGTATGGGAATCTCAAGATTACCAGTTATAAATGAAGAAGGTCACTTGGTGGGTATAATCACCAACACAGACATCGTACGCTCCCACATAGAACGTTCCACTCCTATGAAAGTTCGTTACTTCAAGAAAACATTAGAACAACTCTATGATATAAAAACCAGGCTGGTTCATAAGAAAGTACCCATTGATAAGCTCAGACCCACCCAAAACCGGGTCTATGCTGATGAACTTCAGGGCCGCACCTACGAACTTAAAAGGGGACTAGCCGAACCAACTATCGTGGTAAAGACTGGAAATCGTTATATACTAGTTGATGGGCATCACCGAACTGTAGCTGCTCTTAAATTGGGATATGAAGAAATAGATTCCTATGTAATAACACTGGATCAGGATATCAAGCTGGGAATGGAGAAAACTGCTGATAAAGAAGGTATTTTCACATTGGAAGATATAGAGATCATTGATGATGCTCAGCACCCTTTAATAGCCATAACTGGTCCCCTGCGTAAGGAAATCGATAAAGGGGCTAAAAAATGAATGATAGAATTATCAGGGAAGTTTATAATGTTTTAGAGGAGAGAAGGGATTCTCCTATTGATTCATACACTTCAAAACTAATGCAGGACGATGAAAAACTGGCTGAGGATAAGATTCTTGAAAAAATTGGGGAAGAGGCTGCGGAGGTTATCATAGCATCCAAAAATAATCAACAACTGGTACCCGAAGCTGCAGATCTTATATTCCACACTTTACTGCTCCTGGTTTATAAAGGAGTGGATTTAGATGAATTATATCATGAATTAGAAATGAGAAGACGTTAACCTGTCAAATTTTAACATTTTCTTTTATTTTTCCTATTGCCAGGTTTATGGGGTTTTATTAAATGCTTTACCGTAATATGGGTAAAACTGGTGAGAAAGTATCCATACTGGGTATGGGATGTATGAGGCTACCAACCCGGGGCAGATATGACCAAATTGATGCCCAGAAGGCATCAAATTTACTTGATCATGCTCTGGAACATGGAATAAATTATTTGGACACAGCATACCCTTACCATGGCCTCAGCAACTCTGAAGGAGGGGCCAGTGAAGTGTTCTTAGGAGAATATTTCACAGAAAATGATAGGCGGGATGAAATCCACATATCCACTAAATTACCCACCTGGCTACTGAAAGATGAAGAAGACATGGATATGTACTTGGATGAGCAATTAAAGCGCCTGAGGACGGATCAGATTGATTTTTACCTTTTGCACTCTTTGAAGGAAAAGAGCTGGTTTCATCTGGAAATTCTGGGAATCTTTGAATTTCTGGATTCTGCCCGTTCAGATGGTAGGATTAAATATGTGGGATTTTCATCACATGATGAAACAGATTTTTTCAAGGAAGTGGTTGATTCCTACTCCTGGGACATGTGCCTGATTCAATACAACTATCTGGATGAGAACATCCAAGCTGGTAAGGAAGGTCTGAACTACGCTGCTGAAAAGAACTTAGGAGTGGCGGTAATGGAACCTCTTAAAGGAGGTGTTCTGGCAGAACACATCCCCCCAGAAGTGCGAGATATATGGGACAGTTCTCCAGTTTTGAGAAAACCAGCTGAATGGGCTTTAAGATATCTCTGGGATATCCCTGAGATCAGCACGGTGTTAAGTGGAATGACCACCATAGAACAGCTTAATGAAAATTTATTATATGCGGAAGAGGGATTGCCCCACTCTCTAACTACTGAAGAAAGGGAATTAATGGAAGAGGTGAAGGAAGTTTACCAGGCCAAGATAGTGGTGGACTGTAGTAAGTGTGGTTACTGTATGCCCTGCCCCAGTGGGATTAACATCCCCCAGTGTTTAAGTTATCTGAACCAGGCAGCCATGCTGGAAGATGATTCAGAAGTTAAAGGACAGTACTATTTCATGCTAAAAGACACAGAAAGGGCAGGCAACTGTGTGGAGTGTGGGTTGTGTGAGGAGTTATGCTCACAGAAACTTCCAGTCACGGAACTTTTAAAAGAAGTTAAAAGAGTATTGGGAAGCTGATTCAGGATGCATTTATTAACAACTCTCAGATAAAAGAGTAATTATGTGAATTAAATTAATATGCAGATAAATTGGGGGTTTGAACCCATGGAATTTCAGGATTTAATTAAAAAAAGATACAGTGTACGTGGCTACCAGTCGAAAGAAGTGGAAAAAGAAAAACTGGAAAAAGTGTTAAATGCAGCTCGCCTAGCTCCCACCGCAGTGAATAAACAACCTTTCCGTTTGATAGTGGTAAAAACCAAAGGCAAAGAGGATGAATTAAAAAAGATTTACCCTGCAGAATGGTTTGCACAGGCACCTGTGGTTATCTGTGCATGTGCAGTTAAATCAGAGTCATGGACTCGTCGGGACGGCCGTAACTATGTAGATGTAGATACAACCATTGCCATGGACCACCTAATACTGGCCGCCACTGAACTGGGCCTTGGAACCTGCTGGATAGCAGCCTTCGATGCTGAAGCAGCCAGAAAAGTTCTTAAAGTACCCGATAACATGGAACCACTTCTATTCACTCCCCTGGGTTATCCTGATGCGGAACCACGGGGGATGGGTAGAAAAGAACTTGATGAACTGGTTATTTATCATAAATGGGATTCAAAATGAGGATTCGAAAATAAAAAGTACAGACCGTAATCTGTTAGTCCTGAGGATTAGTCCTGAGGATTCTCGGAAGATGTGATTATAATAAGATTAATCTTGATTTGGAGGATAAAATAAATAAATGGAAGAATAAGTGGAAGGAATGAATAATTATGATGAAAATGGGGGAGTATTAAAAATCTGATGATCTTTTAGAAAAATCCTTTTTTTATTCTTCTATTATTTCCTTCATGAAACGTTCTTTAATCTCCTCAGGTTCCATAGGAATCACTGGAACATCAGCATTACCTGCTTTAACCTTTAAATGGACAAAAACAGGCCCTTCAGATTTTAGAAATGGTGAAAAATCAATTTTCTCTTTTGATTCTTTGATTAGGAAGGTGTTCTCAAATCCCACACCCTCTGCAATTTTTTTAAGGTCGGTGGTAGCGGCGTAGGTGCACTGGTTTCCAGTACTGCCATAGCATTCATTGTCCAAAACCACCAAGATCAGATTCTGGGGATTTTGATTGTAGATGGTCACCAAGCTACCCAGGTTCATCAGAACCGAGCCATCACCATCAAAGACCACAACTTTTCTTTTCTGGGCCATGGCCAGCCCCAACCCAATGGATGATGCCATACCCATTGATCCTAACATGTAAAAATGTTTCGGAGAATCTTTAACATGATAAAGCTCCCGGGAAGGGAATCCAATATTACAGATTACCAGTTCATCATCCAGTTGACTTGTAATCTGTTTTAAGGCTTCGATTCTTTCCATTTGCAGTCTCCTTGAATGTTCTCATATTAAATTTAATTCCATATTTTAATTTATTTTTGTTTTAAAGCCTTAATTAAGTTTTAAGTTAATCTGGATTTAATTCACCAGAAATTAATATCCAAAAGTATTCCCAGTGGAGATCCAGCCAATTCTGCCAGGGTCCATGCTTCGGGTAAGAGTTTAAGGGCTTCCTTCGGTGTTTCAGGAATTATATAGGCAATCTCCAGGGTGTCCAGCAGTCCAGGAGTTGCTTCTCCCATGGGAATCTGAGCACTCATGAATTCACCTTCAGTACCTCTGTGGCTGATGATCATGAGTATGGGGAAATGGTAAAGTTTAAAAAGGGATGCCAAGACGTTTATAGAGTTTCCCAGTCCGGAGTTTTGCATTAAAATGGCTGGTCTTTTACCTCCCATAAATGCGCCAGCTGCAATGCCAAAACCCTCTTCCTCCCTGGTCACTGGCACATGGATGATGTCCGGGTCACAGTCAACCATATCCATGACCTTTCCCAGGTTCACACAGGGAACACTAACCACAAAATCTATTCCCGCCTTTTTAAGCCCTTCAAAAATGGCCTGACTGCTGTCCATTAAAATGTGCTCCATCAATTTTTTTATTAGTTGATTATAATTTCAATTTTTCAATTTTTTAAGGAAGAAAAATTTTTCATGTGAATTTAGAAACTATTCACCGAGTATGTCACGGGCATCTACTCCCAATTCTCTGGTGATTTCCCGCAGTTGTTTCACCAGATTATCATCCAGAGGCATACCTTTTTCCTGGTGACGTTTAACATTTCTAACTTCCATATCTCCAGGAATGAACACGTTAGGAGTGGATTTAACCTCTGCAATGAAATCATCCACATCTTTTTTAAATTCTTCCAAATCCACAAATTTAGAGGGGTCTAAAGCCATGACCAGATCTCCTTTGGTGCATTCAACCTCAGAGTTCGCGGTTCCAGCAACAGCTTTACCGTAAGATGCGTTTACCAGGGGTCCGGCCATTATCTCAATCATAAATGCCAGTGCATATCCTTTATGCGCTCCAAATGGTAAGATTGAACCTTTAAGTGCTTCACATGGGTCAATGGTTGGCCTCCCATCTGCGTCCAGGGCCACATTTTCAGGTATCATTTCACCTCTTCTTTTAGCTTCTATGAGTTTCCCTCGGGCTGATGCTGATGTGGCCATATCCACGGAAACATAGTGACTGCCTGAAGGTATTCCTATAGCCAGTGGGTTGGTTCCCAGGATGGGTTCTTTCCCACCTATGGGGGCCACTGCAGGTTCAGTGTTGGCGATGACTATGCCTATCATATCCTCCATTATAGCCATGTCTGAATAGTAACCAGCCACTCCAAAATGATTGGAGTTATGAATACCTATAATTCCAACACCTGCTTCTCTTGCTTTTGAAATGGCCATTTCCATGGCACGATAGGTTACCACATGCCCAAAACCATGGTTACCATTTATGAGGGCTGTGGCCAGACTCTCTTTTTCCACAGTAATCTCACTTTTAGGTTTAATGGTGCCTACTTCAAGTCCTTTGACATACTGGGGGAATCTTCCAAGGCCATGTGATGAAAAACCCTTCAAATCTGCATCTAATGTGACTTCAGCCACTATGGATGCTTCTTCATTAGGCACATCTAGCTGGGTTAGCATTTCAATGATCAGAGATAATTCCTGTTCTGGAGTAATTTTCACAATTTTCACCTTCCTACAAGTCAATTCAAATCTATAATTGATATTCCTAAAATGATTTGAAACCTTTTTTTATATTATCAGTGTTTAATTCTTGCTTTGAAGTTCAAATCAAATCCTATAGTTGAATCCATTCTCCAGAGAATGTTTTAACTTCAACTTTACTCTGGGAGTCATCCACAACCCTACCAATTACCTGGGCAGGGTGATATTTTTCTAATATATTAAGTGCATCAGTTGCTTTATCCTCGGGTAGAATAACTGTAAATCCCACACCCATATTGAAAACACGGTACATTTCTTCAATCTTCACGTTCTCTCTTGAAATAAACATAAATAATGGGTGTGGTTCTGGTAAGTTGTCAATACGGTAACTGGTTCCTTTTTTCAGTCTTTTAAGGTTGGTGAATCCTCCTCCGGTTATATGTGCCAGGCCATGAACATTCACTTCATCTAATAATTCCATAATGGCCTTAACATAGATGCAGGTGGGTTCAAGCAGTGCCTCCCCCACCGTAACATTTGCATCAGTGGGTAAGGGGTCATCAACTGTAAGCCCGGTTTCTTCGAAGAAAACCCTACGGGCTAGACTTAAACCGTTACTGTGAATACCGCTGCTTCTAATACCGATTATAACATCACCATTTTGGATTTCTTCACCAGAAACAGTTTTATCCAAGTCCACAATACCAATACCTGTGGCTGCTAGGTCAAAGTTTCGTACAATCTCTGGTAGTGATGCTGTTTCCCCTCCGATCATGGCTACGTTAGCCTGACGGCATCCTTCTGTTAATCCTTCTGCTATTTGGCTTGCAGCTTCTGGATCTGGCTTTTCAACGGCCAGGTAGTCCACCATGGCCAGGGGGCGTGCTCCTACACAGATAAGGTCGTTAACCACCATTGCCACACAGTCAATGCCCACGGTATCATACTTTCCCATCATCTCCGCTACCAGGATTTTACTCCCCACCCCATCAGTGCTCATTGCCAATCCCTGATTTCCCAGGCGTACCAGTGCTGCGAAGTGGCCGCTTTCTGTAATCAAATCCTGAAACTGGAGGGTTTCTTTAAGTTTATTAGTTAGCGCAGTTACTGTGACTTCTTCCAAGTCGATATCTACTCCGGATTCTGAATAAGTTACCAATTAGATCACCAAATGAATAAAATGAATAGTATAGTGTATAGTGTTATTTGATTAAACGTTAATAAACTTTTTAGATTCTACCGAAACTATAAAAAAACAAATTTGGACATTTATGAGGATTCTTAATTATCACCACTACCAAAAAAAGGTTTTTTTATAAATTCAATTTTTTTTATAAATTTAATCAGTTGATGGGATTGTTTTCAAATTTAGCTTATTTAGATGCTGCATATTTCATTGTTGATTGTTCATGGGAACGGTTCAAAAGGAATTCTGCCACAGTTAATAGCATTTGTCCCTAACTGAGGACTCGATAATCATCATGGTCAAGATATGTTTTCAGTGGTTTAGATGTCCTTCTTCCAGGTATGCATGTGCTAGATGTTTGCAACTTTTTTTAATTAATCTGAGGTTCTCTTCGCGGGGGCTTCGATTTTTATGTATAAATGAAAAAGAAGTGCAAGAACTGTTTTATTAGTCTTGTTTATAGAAAATTTTTTCTTTAAAAAAATAATAATGAAAAATCAAATAAATACAAAATAGAAGGTTAAGTGAGGACGATTATTGAATCCTCACAGTTTCCAAGTTCATTGGAGTTTTTGTCTCGATTTTATAGCTTCTGTAGATACTACTGGCCAGGTCCAGGGTTTTGTAGTTATCTCCATGACAAATCAGTATTTTCTCGGGTTTGGGACTAATGCGCCGCACGTAATCCATAAGTTGCCGGCGATCAGAATGTCCACTGAATCCTTCAATGGTTTTAATATTCATTTTCACATTGTAAACATTGGTTTTTCCTTCTTCTTTAAGGGGAATCTCTTTCCAACCCTTTTGTAGTCTGCGTCCCAGTGAACCTTCTGCCTGGTATCCTACGAAGACCAGTGAACTTTTTTCATCTTCACATAACCATTTGAAGTATTCCAGGGAGTTTCCACCGGTCAACATTCCTGATGTGGAGAGTATAATTGATGGTTCGCCTTCTACAATGTCTTTGCGTTCTTCGATTCCATTAACTTTATGGAAGACTTCGGAAATGAAGGGGTTGCGTCCCATATGGAATATCTGATCCCGAAGGTCTTTACTGAGGTATTCTGGTCGGGCGGTGTGGATGGCAGTGGCTTCCCAGATCATGCCATCAATGTAGATGGGGACTTCTTCGATGATTCCGTGACGTATGTATTCATCAAGAACTATCATTAACTCTTGAGCCCTTCCCACTGCGAAAACAGGTATTAAAATCTTCCCTTTTTGTTGAAGAGTTTGGTATATGGTTTTTATAAGTTCTTTTTCCGCATCATTTCGGGTGGGCTGCACATCCTCATGTCCACCATAGGTACTTTCCATAACCAGGGATTCTATACGTGGAAACTTGGATACTGCGGGTTCAAGGAGTCTGCTTCTTTCGTATTTGAAGTCTCCTGTGTAAACGAAGTTGTGCTGACCATCACCGATGTGCATATGAGTAATTGCAGAACCAAGGATATGCCCGGCATTATGTAAGGTGAGACGAATATCTGGAGCTATATCAGTAACCTCTCCATAGTCAAGGGTTATGGTATGTTTAATGCTCTTTTTAACATGTTTAACATTAAAAGGGAGTGGGTTGTCTTCTCTGTGTGCTATGTCAATGTGATCCAGCTGGAGTAGGGTCATAAGGTCTCTTGTGGGGGTGGTACAGTACACTGGGCCTTCATATCCATAATGGTAGAGATAGGGCAGGAATCCAGAGTGATCAAGGTGGGCATGTGAGATTATGACTGCGTCGAGATCATCCAGGACAAATTCAGGAACATTTAGATAAGGGTATGAACTTTTATCATCAGCACCTGCCACATTTACTCCACAGTCCAGTAATATTTTGCTGTTTGAGGTTTGGATAAATAGAGAGGACCTTCCCACTTCACGGAAACCTCCCAATGCAGTTAGCCGAACCCATTCATTCTCCATGGGGACTGGCCGGTGTATGCGGCTTCCTAACTGCTGCAGGATCTTTTTACGTTCTTTGCTGTTTTTACGGAGCGTCCTTCTGATCCTTTGAATTATTTCAGAAGAAATAGGTGGTGTACGTAAGATTTTAGGAGCCCAACCAATCTGTTTCACGATCTCTCGGGAGGTGGCTCCGTATTTGCCTATAACCAGTCCCGGTTTCCTGGCTTCAATAATAACCTCGCAAGTCACATCATCAAAGGATATGTTAGTGATTTTGGCTTCGTCGGGAACTATGCTGTGGATACGGTTAATGGACTCCTCTGGCTCAGTGAGCACTGTTTTATGAGAACGGATTATAATCCTTTTCCTAATGTCCTTGGCCAGATCCCGGATGAGGTCACCGTTCTCGGTGATAATTTCAGGGTTTTTGGTGTAAATCACCACTTCAGGACCTTCAAATTCAACTTTTGCTACTTGAACTCGGCTGGGTAATCTTTGTATGATTGTGTTTTTGATTTCTTGAATCTCTGAACCCATAACATCACGTCTAGAAAAATAGAAAATAGTTTGAGTCCTTATGAAGGACTCTTAGAATATTTAAATAATTAAAACTAGTTTATTTCTTTTATTTTTTTGTTTACTTCTTCATCAGAAAATTTTTTGAACCCCTCTTCCTCGGTGATGGTAGCCACCAGTATTCCATTGCCTGAAAAGGCATCCCTCTCCATGGCAGATTTTATGGCGCGAATAGCCACATCTACTCCTTCTTCAACATAAAGATCTGCACTGTAGCGGTCTTCCAGTACACCATAGGCTACCGGTGATCCTGAGCCAGTGGCAATCATTGGATCCCGGATAACTCCTCCAGTTGGATCCAGGGAGAAAAGAGCAGGACCTTTATCATCCACCCCTCCTAGAAGTGTTTGAACATAGAATGGGTAAAATCTGGATGAGTGTAATATATTGGAGGTGAGGGTTGCTGCGGCTTCTACGTTGATTCTTTTACCGTTTCGGAGTCTGAAAAGTGCAACTTCAGCGCTGATGTATTTCATCAGGCTTTGAGCATCTGAAACAGCACCAGCAATGGTGGCTCCAATGTGATCATCTATTTTGAAGATCTTGTCAGCCACTTTGTGGGCTATGAGATTCCCCATGGTGGCTCTGGTTTCGGTAGCAAAAACAACTCCGTCCTTACAGGTTAAACCAACAGTTGTAGTGCCTTTAAGTCGATTTTCATCATTCATAGATACACCTCAAAAAAACATAAATAAAAAATAGCTAAACTTTCTATGTGCTACTTTAAAATTCATGGTATATAAATATTGCTGGTTATATTTCTTTAAATTACCAGCTTTATGTGTCCTTCTTTTTAATACAGGCTTATATAAGCCTTTGGTTATCTTTTCATGTTTCTGATCCTTTTTTTATTTATTAATGTTCCCATCATCCTGTTGTCTGGATATGCAGATTGGAACATTTTAAGAGGTAAAAAACGTGTCAAATAAAAAGAAAAAGAAAGATAAAAAAATGGGGCAACCAAAGAGCAAATCTCTAGGTTACTAAAACATCTAAGTTGTCTTCAGATATTCCGTTTTTAATTTCACGGGATATTCTTCGGCCAACACTCATCAATTCTCCGAAAAGGAGGTAACTGTAGGATGAGGTGTGCATGAAGGTGTTGGATCCGCCATCAGTACGTGCACTCATTTCAAAGACAATAATCTCTAAATCATCATTGCACAGACTCTGCAGGCAGAATGGTCCGTTCATTCCTGGTGGAACAAGCTTTTTAGCTCCTTCCACCAATTTGTCTCCAATATCAAAAACTTGAGGCAGCAGGGATTCTCTCATAACCACGGGATGGTTCCCTGTAATAACGTAAGAGGGATCCAATCCAATATCCAGCTGATCTTTGGCAGGGATCCTGCATAAACCGTCAATATTGGATTCATAACGGCTGTCCATTCCTAAAACTTCAACTTCATCATTTAGAGCAGAATAGAAGAAATGTATGCAATAATTGCATCCGGAAACATATTCTTCAATGTGGGCTTTAGCAACATCTTCTTCTCCTATCCAGTTTCTTTGGAGCATGGTATCAATTTTTTCATGATATTCCTCAGTTGATGATGCCACAAAGTAACCTCGACCTCCCCTTGCTCCAGGAAATTTCACCATTACTGTGCGGTCAATATCAGCAGGGTCGTGATATTTTTGGGGGATTCGGATACCTGATTCAACCATCAATTTCCTTTCCAAATCTCTTTCAGATTCCCAGCGTAATATGTCCCGGTTTCCGAACATGGGGACCACAAAATCATTTTCAACACGATCTAAACCAGCATAAGCAACAAAAGATCCATGAGGGATTATGATACTATTCATATCCCTTAGCTCTTCTTGAACTTCTTGGTTAACAATGTCCTTAAAATGATCAACCATAATGAATTCGTCAGCCACTCTAAAGCGCTGATAGGGAACTTCTCTACCTTTTTCACACACCACTGCTGTACGAAAACCCTCATCTTTGGCTCCTTTCAACATATGTAGGGAGGTGTGACTTCCCAGGGTGGCTATAGTAATTTCATCCTTATTATATTCATCGAGGATGCTTAAAATCTCGTCTCTATTTACTTTACCCAAAATTCATCCCTCCAGTAAAACTGTTTAAATTCATTTAAGACTTGGTGATAGTTATGTTTTGTGTCTTGAATTTTTGATAACATGATCTTTTTTTTACAATGTAAAGTTGAAATAAATGCTAATTTCATTAAAATCGGATAATTTGCATGCTGATTTTAACAGATATAATATTCTAAAACGTTTAAAAACTAGGTGATATATGCTTGATATTAATGAATTGAAAGCAATGAATCAATTAAAAAACAATATGAAGGTGTAATTCCAGTTCAGGAAGATTTTTTTTTGTTCCTTTTTTTGCGAAAAATTCTTTTTATATCCTTTAAAGATATATTTGATTTTATTTCTTGATTTACGGTGGCACAAGGTGCCAGGGCACAGCAACCAAGACAACCAACTGATTCGAGGGAGTATTCAAGATCTAAGGTAACACCACCTTCTTCTACTTCCAAATGTCTTTCTATACCTTCTAAAATCTTATCAGCTCCCTGCACGTGGCATGCAGTCCCAGTACATACCATAATATGTTTTTTGCCACGGGGAGTGAATCTGAACTGGGAATAGAAAGAGGCCACACCATATATTTCACTTTCAGGAACTTTAGTAAACTGAGAGACTTCTTTCATTGATTCTTCAGGGAGATAACCAAAGTATGATTGAATATCCTGAAGTATGGGAATTAAATCTGATCTAACGCCCTGATATGAATTTAATATTTCCTGAAGACTAGTTTCCATTATAATTCTCCTTATTTACTCTATATATTTGATTGTAATTGATGTTTCATCTTTTTATAGATATCTCCATACAAAGTTTTTGAAGACCAGTAGGGGGGTGAATCATGGTAGGTCCATTTTCGCAAGCATATTTATACATTCCTATTTGATCCCATGATTCCAATAATTAATTATTATAACTCAAATTTTTTGTATTTCATGATTTAAAGCCTCATTTACCCTAATAATCATTTATTTTTTTTACTTCAGTCTATTTTCAATAATGAACAGCCTAAATTCGTCCATGAATATGCTATCATTGAATATTTCTTATCCCATATATTATCTCCTATATTAATATACTCTTGAATAGCTCTAATAGAAACTATGAAAGGTAAGGTAATAGGTGACATTCTGGTTTTGAAAAAAAATGTGGAAAAACCTTATGAGGGTGACCCTCAGGAACTTCTGAAAATCCCTGGAGTCAATCGTGTGGTGCGTTTAGGTAGAATTAGGGGGTTGCAAAGGGAACCTGATGTGGAAGTTCTGGTAGGTGAGGGAACAGAAACTATACATCGGGAAAACCACTGCCTGTTTAAACTGGATGTTTCCCGGATAATGTGGTCCAAGGGAAACACCACGGAAAGAAAGAGAATGGCCCAGTTGGTTGAAGACGAAGAGACAGTGGTGGATCTTTTTGCAGGGATAGGATACTTCACCATACCTATGGCAGTGCATGCCAAACCTCGAAAAATTTATGCAGTGGAAATAAATCCAGTGGCACACGCATACCTTTCAGAAAACATACAACTTAACAAGGTCTCTGATGTGGTGGTACCCATCCTTGGAAATTGCCGGGATTCAGCACCTCGAAATGTTGCAGATAGAGTTTTAATGGGATATATTGGAAACACAGACGAATATCTAGATGTGGCTATGGAAGTGCTTAAGGATGAGGGCATCATCCATTATCATGAATCTGTACCAGATAAACTGAAATTTAAAAGACCAGCTTCCAGGGTTAAAAATGCAGCCAAGGGGTATGAAGTGGATATTTTAAACCAGAGGGTTATAAAAAAATATTCTCCGGGGGTTTATCATGTGGTGGTGGATGCCAAGGTGCGTAAAAGTTAATTCAAACCATTCTTCCAAATTCTATCAAATTCAATTATTCATGTTTTTTCCAGACTCCTCCTATTCTGTGTAATAACTAATGTAATAAATAATTATGATTAGTAATTATCTAATTGTCTAATTATTTCATTTACGTCAGAAGTAACAGCATTTTCAGCGAATATTCAATTCATTATTTTATTTTAATTTATATATGGAAAGTCAAACCAGTATATAAATAGAGTTCACAGAGGGGAGTTCACAGAGTGATTAAAAAATGTAAGAATTAAATATGATAAAGTAAAAATAAGTTTATCGCATCAATTTTTATAAACACTAACAATATTGCTATAATGATTGATGAAGGGGTGGTGGTAACTCGTATGGGATTAGATCTTTCCTGTTTGGAACTTAAAATCATATATTTTAACGAGTTAAATGATTAAAACTCTCATTTAATTTTTAAACAGTTACATCAGGGTTATATGGGGATTTATTGAAGGGTATGATTGAAGGATAAGTAATTAAGTTCCAGTTTCAACGTCTGAAATTATAAAGGGGATCTATCATAAAACAGGGGCAGATGGCATTCATTTTACGTTGACAGTTTCTGCACAGGTTAAAAGATTTTATGATGCCAATAAATGGTTTAAATTGGTGATAGTTAGGATTTAATGATTAAAATTGGATTAATGATATTCTAGTAACGATAAATTTGGTTAAAAATTAATAATTGATATAGGCTGTTAACTAGATTATTGGGTGGGTTATGTCAAAGAATTTGAAGATCTTGGTGGTGGAGGATGAAGCTCTAACAGCACTGGAGCTCCAGAAGAAACTGGTTTCATGGGGTTATGAGGTTATAGATGTTGTTTCCTCTGGGGAAAAAGCAATAGAAAAATCATTGGAATTACAGCCAGATCTTGTTTTAATGGATATTTTACTTAAAGGAGACATGACTGGAATAGATGCTGCTAGAGAAATCAAAAGCAAGATGGAAATTCCAATTATTTATCTTACTGCATACAGCGATGATGAAACATTTGAAGGTGCTAAAATCACCCAGCCATATGCTTATTTAATAAAACCATTTCAGGATAATGAACTTAGATTTGCCATTGAAATGGCTTTTTACGGCCATGAGAGGCAGCTAGAACTAAAAAAAAGTGAATCGCATTACAGATTTCTTGCAGAAAGTACTCCGGACATGATTTTCATCATTAACCCTGATTTATCCGTGAATTATGTTAATGAATCCTCTTTAAAATATCTTAAAAAACCCAAAGATGAGATAATTGGCAGGTCTCTTAAAGAAATTTTCCCAGCAAGTGTATTTAAATCTCAAAAAAAGACCCTAAATGATATATTCCGCAATGGTAAGTCCCTCTGTTCAGAAGATTTAATAATATTTCCAGACGATGAATTATGGCTTAACACCTGCTTTAAACCATTAAAAGATGATAATGGTTCAGTTTATGCCATAATGGGAATCTCCAGAAATGTTTCTAAGTTTAAAAAAATACAGGAAGAGCTCCAGGGTAAGGATGACTTTAATTTTGATATTATTGAAAGTATCAGCCAACCTGTATTTTATAAAGATAAATTAGGTTTATACAGGGCTTGTAATCGTGCTTTTGAGGAGTTATTGGGCTTATCTAAAGAAGATATTATTGGTAAAACAGTTTATGATATTGCCCCTCGAAGGATGGCTGATAAATATCTGGAAATGGATCAGAAACTATTTGAAACCCCTGGAGCCCAGTATTATGAGTCAGAGGTTCAACATGTTGATGGCAGTGTTAGGGACATTATTTTTAATAAAATCACTTTAAATGATTCAGAAGGGAATTTAAAAGGAATTTTAGGATTAATGGTAGATATCACTTCTCAAAAAAGAATTCCTAATGGATTACAGAAATCAAAAAACCAACAGGATGCAGTAATTAGGGAGATGCATACTTGTATTCAAAAAAACTTGAAACTAGTTTCGAATTTAATGGGTCTTCAGGCTGATTCGATAAATGACAATAATATTTCTATGATGTTTAGGGAAAACCAGAAAAGAGTGCAGGTTATGGCTTTAATGTATGAAAAACTTTCCTTTTATGATGATCCGACACATATAGAATTTGGTAATTATTTAAAAAGCTTGGTAAGTCTGTTTATAAATTTTTATAAGCCTAAAGGATACTATATAGATCATCAGGTGAATGCAGAGAAAATAAATATGAGTATGGATTGTGCCATACCACTAGCGTTTATTGCCCATGAACTGGTTTCTAATAGTCTAAAACATGCATTTAACCAGGATAAGAAGGGTGAGCTAATTGTTACTCTAGAAAAAGACAGTTCATATTGGATTATGGGTGTAAAAGATAATGGTGTTGGTTTACCGGATAACTTCAATTTTTTGAAATCAGAAAATTTGGGTTTTAAAATAGTAAAAATTATACTTGATGAGGTAAATGGTGAATTAGATTTTAAAAATGAAAATGGTGTTCAGTTCATAATCAGGATTCCAAAGATTATTGATAATTGAATGAATTAAAAAAATAATATTTTAGTATACGTTGTTTTCAGATTCTAAAACTCATCAACTGATTAATTTAAGATAATACTCAGGATTGGGAGGTTTTTTATGGATTTAGAGGATTTAGAAATTCTTCTGGTGGAAGACAACCCTACTGATGCCGAATTAACAATGAGGGCTTTAAAGAGAAAAAATTTGGCTAATAAACTGGTCTGGGTTAAAGACGGTGAACAAGCTCTTAATTTTATTTATGCCCAGGGCCAGTATGCTGATAGAGATCCACAAGATCTGCCTAAACTTATCTTGCTTGATCTGCGCATGCCTAAGGTAGATGGTCTGGAAGTTTTAAAGACTATAAAGGCGGATGAACGAACCAGTAAAATACCTGTGGTGGTCCTCACATCTTCCCAGGAAGACCGGGATATTGTGGAAAGTTACAAGTTGGGTGTTAACAGTTATGTGAGCAAACCAGTTGAATTTGATGATTTCATAGAAGCAGTTTCAACTTTAGGATTATACTGGATGCTCATAAACAAGCCACCATAATCTTTATACTGACAAGATAAAATTGGTATTTTAGTATTAAATCTGCGAGAGATCTCTGATAACTATATTCGGTGCATTAATCGGTTATATGGTAGAAACATGTCAAAAACCATTAAAATTCTGATCCTGGAGGATGTTCCATTAGATGTAGAATTAATGGAAAGAGAGCTTAAAAGGGAAAATATAAGTTTTATTTCCCGTCGCGTGGAAACCGAAGAAGAATACATTAATAAATTAAAAGAGTTCCAACCAGATGTTATTTTAGCTGACCATTCCCTACCTTACTTTGATGGCATATCAGCAATGAATATAGCACAAAGCATGGCACCTGACACTCCATTTATATTTGTCAGTGGACAGATGGGAGAAGAATTTGCAGTTGAGATGCTTAAAAAAGGAGCAACTGATTACGTTCTCAAACATAACCTTTCTAAGTTAGGGCACGCGGTTAAAAGGGCTATTAAGGAAGCAGATGAATACATTGGAAAGAAAACGGCCCAGGAAAGATTGGCCCAAAGTGAGAAAAAATACAAAGCTCTTTTTGATCTTTCACCCTATTATGTTCTGGTTTTAGATCCAAATGGTATTATCCTGGATATTAACAAGCATCTGGAGGAAGATAGTGGATTATCCCGGGATGAATTTATTGGAAAGGATATTAAATTAATCATCAAGGATTTTATAAATAATTCCACAGTAAATGAAGATTTAATCAACAGATTTTTAGATGGTGATGAATTTGAGCCCATAGAAATAGAAATCGAGCGTGAAGGTAAGATTTACTTTATGGAGGTTCATCATGCGCCAATCTTTATGGATGGGGAAGTATTTGCCATTCAGGTAATAGCAAGAGATATCACCCAACGTAAAAATGCAGAAAAAGCATTGATAGAAGGAAAAGAGCGATTGTATAATGCTAATATTTATTTAGAGACAATTATAAATGCATCACCATTTGCAATTGTGGATTTATACCCTGATGGGCGCGTGAAATCTCTCTGGAATCCTGCTGCAGAAAATATTTTTGGATGGAGCAAGGATGAAATATTGGGAAAACAACCACCATTCATAAATGAAAAAAATACGGAAAAATACCATCAAATCATGGAAAGAGTACTTTCAGGGGAATCAAAATCTGACATTGAGCTGGAATGCGCTCGGAAAGATGACAAACCAATTTATACCATGATGGCAACAGCACCACTCCCTGATCTTAATGGGAATATACAGGGAATAATGGCTACTTTTGCAGATATTAGTGATATGGTTGCTGCTGAAAACCAAATCAGAGCATCTCTAGAAGAAAAAGAGGTTCTTTTAAGAGAAATCCACCATAGAGTGAAAAATAATCTGCAGATCATCTCCAGTCTTATCAGTCTACAGGCAGGATATATCAAGGAACAAGAAACAATAAGAATGTTCCAGGAAAGCAAGCATAGAATCAGGTCCATGGCCCTTATACATGAGAAACTATACCAGTCGAAGGACCTGGCTTATATTCACTTCGGGGAATACCTAAAAAGTCTGGTGGAGATGTTTTTAAAATTTTACAGTGAAAAGAGCAGTGATGTAAAGGTCAGTTTAAACTGTGCAGATGTTAATCTAGAAATTGACATTGCCATCTCACTGGGACTTATTGTTAATGAATTACTCTCAAATTGTTTAAAACATGCCTTCCCGGGCGCTAGAGAAGGAGAAGTAATAATTAGTCTTTCTAAAGACAATGGGAACTGTTTACTAACTGTTGCTGATAATGGTGTGGGAATACCAGAAAGTGTTGATATTAAAAACACAGAATCACTGGGACTTCAAATTGTGCAAACATTAACCCTGCAACTCAGCGGCACATTGGAACACAAAAACAAAGGTGGAACAGAATTCACAATTTCTTTTCCACTTGGATCATAGAAACTCTCAATGGTTTACTAAAGGGTCTTAAAGGGTGGAGTGATTTTTTTTAAGGATCATGATGGATTTCAATGGGCTTTATAAATTTTTACAGGATTTACGCCGATTTAATTCATTACCAATTAATATTTCATGATTTTTTTGCTTAATTATTTCGCATTTATTAATTTATTATTGATTATTATTAGAATATCAATTATTGGAAAAATTCTACAAGAAAAAGATTAACCAAGGTATTTAAGATATTTTATCCAGTATTAAATCGCTTAAAAATTCTTCTTTCAGATATTTCGGATAAACTGGAAGTCTTTCTCTTAATTGGAATCCTAGTTCTTCTGTAAGACTTTTAAGTTTGTTTAACTCTGGCCAGGGTGCTTCAGGATTTACATAATCCTTAGTAAGGGGAGATACACCACCCCAATCATCTGCTCCTGCCAGTAAAAACATTTGAGCCGTGTCATGGTTAAGATTTGGTGGAACCTGAACACCACACTCTGGAAAAAGAATTTTAGTAACAGCTACAGTTCTAATCATATCTATAAGAGGAGGTTCGGGGTGATTTTCCATTTCAATACCTGGTTTGGGTTTGAAGTTCTGGATGATAATCTCTTGGATATGACCATATTTATCCTGAATTCTCCGGATTTCCAGGAGTGAATCAGCTCTTTCCTCCAGAGTTTCCCCAATACCAATTAAAAGTCCAGTTGTAAAGGGTATTTTAAGCTTTCCGGCGTTTTTAATGGTTTTAATCCTTAATTGAGGATCCTTACCTGGACTTTTTTTATGAGCTATGCTTTCCATCATTCGATTGCTGGAGTTTTCCAGCATCAAACCCAGGGAAGCGTTCACTTCACGCAACATTTTAAGCTCATATTTTTGCAGTATACCAGGGTTACTGTGCGGAAGCAAACCAGTCTCATTCAGCGTCCTTTCACAGAGATAGTAAAGATATTCCAGCATTCCTTCAAATCCCAGATCATCAAGTGCTTCTTTAACTTCAGAAGTTTCATCGGCATGTTCTCCAAAGGTGAATAGGGCTTCCTTGCAATGGTAAGAATCTGCCTGGTGGATGGTGTCCATCACTATATGGGGTTTTAAAAGAATATTAGCATCATAATCTTTGGGGTCCTGGCGAAAGGTGCAGTAGCCACATTCATTCCTACAAATATTGGTTAAGGGCAAAAAAACATTTTTAGAATAGGTTATTTCATTGGTTTCCCGGAGTAAATTGGCCCTTTTCATCATTTCCAGAACATCATTTCCCTGCGCTCTTAACAGGGATATTATTTCATCTCTTGATAACATGTTATCCATAAAATTAATAAAATGAATATTAGTATAATTATTAGCTATTATTAATTTATTTTCAAATACTTCACAGATTTTCAAAAATTAAATATATTTTAAAAGTTTATCTGAAAGTTTTTTTTCCTTAATTTTTTTTCTTTAAAAATCTGCATTTTTTCTTCTGATGTTCTATCCTTCCAGGGCGGAAACAACTAATTCTACAAACAACGGGCCAATGCCACTCTTGTCTTTCCACAGAACTAAAAAAATAGCAATATCATCTGTCAGACCCATACCATAATCTGCATGGCAGTTCATGCTTTGGAAAGATTCTTTAAGCCGGTATATTCCGTATATATCGGTTTCGCCCTGTATAGCTACTTGGGAACGAATCTGCTCATCCATGATGGTAATGATGTCTGCAGTTTCATCAGAGTACATATCCAGTTCCCTGGCACCTAAATCTTTAAATATTTCAGATATGGTTTTTCCTAATTCTTCCGGTTGGATCCTTTTACGTGATCTGCCCCTAACAATCAGAAGTTGTGTGGTGTCCATGGCAGCTTTAGAGCCTTCAAACGCCTCTAATTTTCCCATAATTTCTCCAGCAATCTTACGGGTCTTCAATTAACATCCTCCATTCCGTTAATAATTTCTGCTTTCAGTTCACCCATGGTGGCCACTTTTTCAGCAAAGGCATTGTGTCGGTGTATGCTCTCTTCATTCACCTGTTGAACTGTGATGAGGGTATCATCAGGCAGATGGGAGAACTCCTGCACAATCCTTTTAATCATATTCCGCACACAATCTTCAACGAACATGGGATGTTCATGTGCATTAACCACCACAGCATGCTCATCGGGTCTTTTCAAAAGTTCACAGACATAGGAGCTCATTGAATCTTCAATTATGCGAATAATGTCTTCCCCCCGGATAATCTGCTGGGAAGGCACTTCAATCATAATACTTCCCCGACCCCTCTGGTTGTGAGATGCGAATGTAACAGTTTCCAAGACTTTTTCGGTGGTTTCTTCGTCTAAAAATTCCAGGAGTTTCTGTTTAGAGCCTTCTTTAACAGTTTCCTGTGCACAGGGGCATACAGTCATCCCTACCACTTCTGCTCCGATCATTTTCCGGATGACTATTTCGTCATCATTTCGGTAGCCAATGGCATCAGCCATGATATTGACCATTTCCTGGGTTTTGTGCTTGGTAACTGGTGAATTCTTCATGATCATGAAGTCACTCTTCATACTTACCTCAGCTCTTTTGGCATATTTATGTTTTTCAAGGAGTATGCTGACGATTTCGGCACATAAAGACTCAATTTCAACTGCTGTACCTTCAACAGCTTCTTCTAAGACATCACTTATGGCTTCGGGATTGCGGGACATGTGAATTCCCCTCTGAGTACTGGGCAGATCCACATAGGCATCGAAGGTGGGTATGAGAACAATAGGCCTTTTTTTGTCCCTTTCAATTTTTAAGAGTTTTTTAACCCCTTTGACCCCTACTCTGGTGAGGTGCACGGGGATGGTAGGCAGATTTTCCTGAGTATCGGGTAAACACGGTGGCTCCAACTTTTTCACCCCTGAGTTCTAACATGTAAATCTAATATGTAAAATTTTTTTTTTACTTAATTCTATTTGTCATATACATTAGGGAATATAAAAAGAGTTGTATAATTCTTCTATAATTCTCGTATTTTTTACATTTTTATCTAAAGAATTTATTTGTTAAATTTATCAAAAAATAGATGCTATTGGTGATTATAGGTTACTTGAACAACTTTTTCAGGGATTTTGTGAATTCTATAACATCAACGTCTTTCAAATTAGGTTTCTTTATTACTTGGGCATTATATAAGTCTTCAGCTCGTTTAGCCAGAATTTCTCCCGATTTATCATTTTCAACCACTACTAAAAGACATTTAGCATCAAAATCAATCATTTTACGATTTATATCATTTTTAACATGCTTTATTTTTGTTTTAATGGGTTCAAGTGCGGTTTCAGGAAGGTTGGGGTTGAGAAGTTGCATATCCTCTGCTTTTAAAGGTACTCCTGCCACCACTATTCTCTGGGGATCTACACCCCATCGTGTTAGTATTTTTTTAAAGTTTCCCTTGCTGGTGAGCACTATAAATTGTGATGAAAGTTTTTTAACCTCCTCTTCCACATTTTCTTTCTCCAGAACTTTAAAGTCCGCGAGAATTTGGTCAATTTTATTTCTAATGTCAATCAAGTGATTGCAGAATTCTTCCGCATCTTCCTGGAGAAGTTTATGCTGAGGTCTGCTGGAGTAAATGAATTCTTCAGCTTCAATAATCTTATGTATTATCTCTGCATAGGCAGCAGAGTTAATGGCACCTTCCTGTGGGGGTTTTAGTTTTTCCGTTGAAGTTTTCTGTGATTTACCTGCTTCTCTTAGGAGCGATTGAGCCTGTTTGAACCTGATTTTATTCATAAAATCTCCTCAAGTGCCATTAAAATACTCATAAAAATCTTATAATCTCTGAAATGGATATATTGATGTATTTGTAAATTTTGAATCATTATGATGCTTCCAATAATAATTTTCCATCACTTTTTTTTATTGATAACTTAAATTAATTTAATTCTTTCTAATTTATTGATTTAAAGCTCAATCTTCCCATATTTTATTTTTGAGTGAGATTATAGGTAGATTGAACCAATTTTCCTTTTATTTGGCTAAAATGTGAAATATGGTGAAAATGTGTCCTGAATTTTTTTAAATATCCTTTTAATCTCATCTTTCACTTTAAGTTCCCCTTGAGCTTGCCACCTATCTTCATTGGTAATTTTATCCCTTAATACTTTTATCATTTTCAGGTTAGACCTGGCCATGGCATCATAACAGTAACCACCTTCCAGGACCAGCACCATTTTAGGGGTTAGTTTCTGAAGATGACAGCCTATCCAGGGATAAAAATTATCATCCAAATGTAGGCTGGATAGGGGATCTTCCATGTGTCCGTCGAAACCAACATCTAAAAATGAGAAATCTGCCTTAAATTCAGTGTAAGCGGTTTCTAGAATTTTTTCAAGTATGTAAATGTAATCGCTGGTTTTTGAGCCAGGGGGCATTGGTATGTTTAGATTAAAACCTTTCCCTTCTCCAGAGCCCATTTCTTCTATGAATCCTTCCCCTGGGAAAATAGTGTGCGGGTCTTGATGTATAGAGATGTAGAGGATTTGAGGGTCATGATAGAATATTTCTGCAGTACCATTCCCGTAATGGGCATCAAAATCGAATATGATAAATTTTTTAAGCCCATATCTTTTTCTAACATATTCTAGGGCCACTGCCAGGTTGTTGATTAAGCAGAAGCCCATAGCTCTGTTACCAGTGGCATGATGTCCAGGTGGTCGTGCCAGTGAATAAGCAAAATCATAATCTTGGTTTAAAACAAGTTCTGAAGCTTTAATCGCTCCACCTGCTGCTAATCTTGCAATTTCATAACTTTGAGGCGAGGCAAATGTATCAAAGTCCAGGTAACCTCCACCTTTTTCACTGAATGATTTTAAGTAATTTAAATGGTGGGGGGTGTGCACGCGCAGGATATCTTCACTACTTGCAGGAACCGGCTCTTGGATATCCAGTTTTTCCAGTTCACCTTCCTCTTGAAGGTAGTTCATTATTGATTCCAGGCGTCTCTGATTTTCGGGATGGGTTCCAGTATGGTGTTTTGCGTATTCAGGGGAATAGACTAATGAAATCACACCAAACCCCTCCATTTTTTTGTAAATAGAAATATTACCATAGAAATATTAATTATCTTTTTTTATACCTTCTATTCTAATTTATTTATTCCAAATTTTAATTAGATAATGTTTTTTTATAAAAATATTTATCAAGTAATCTTTTTATAACATTTTACTGGAACTTAAATCTTCTTTCACAATGTTTAGCACGGTTTGAGTGTAGGTTCTTTGAACGTCAGGTTCTTTTAGTAAGCCTTTAATGAACTGGTCCAGTTCGCTGGTATCTTTAAATCTGGCAACAAGTATTGCATCAAATTCTCCTGTAACATCATACATACAGAGGACGTTTTTATGATAAGCAGTTCGGTCCTCCCAGTTTTCAAGCACTCCTCCCTTCACTCTTACTCCAATGATGGTGGTGAGGTTGTAGCCAAGTTTACTGTGATCTATAACTGGGGCAAATTTCTTTATGACACCTTTTTGAGTGAGTTTTTCCATACGATTGTGAATAGTACCAATGGAAACATTCAAACGCTTGGCTATTTTCCTATAAGACATTCTTCCATCTTCATTGAATAAATTAATGATTTTACGGTCTGTATCATCAATTTCCACAATTTCATTCATTTTTTCATCTTCTTTCATCCCAATCACCATATATATAAACATTGTTTACAATTTTTAAGATTATACTGGTAATAAATATACATTTTTCAGTTATGGTTGCAAATAATTTAAATATAAGTTTGTACAAGGTACTATTAGGTGATCAAATGGGTTTGTTAAGCGAGGAAACAATAAAAATGAGGTATATTGAGTTGGTAAAGAAGGGTATGATTGATGATGATGAATGTCGATCCTACACCAAGAAGATTGATATTGAACCGTGCATGGTGAAGAAGGTCCAGAAATTTGAGGACTACTTCGTCCCGGGAACTGTGCTATTAAGCGATAAAGCCAGTTACAAACTACGCATAGAATATCCCATGGAATAAATGTTGCTTTGTGTTTGTTCATAAGATCCTGAATCCAGTAAAGTTGTACATGAAAATTCAAAATTCGTTTCTAACAGATTAAAAATATAATATTATTTTCTTATTTTATATTTATTTCATTATTTTATTATTTTTATAATGTATTAAATTATTCTTTCCATCGTTGTTCAAATCATTGTTCAATAAAAAGTGAAATCAAAAACGGCTTATCAGTAGATTTATATCTTAAACTCTTAGAAAACCAAGTCAATACGATGCCCTTAATTGTTATGCCCTTAATTGGTGTTAAATACTTAGTTATAAGTCGATTAAATAAATAAAATGATTTTAATACAGTGCTAGTTTCCCTGCACTGGTGATGCTGTATTTTTCCATTGAAGTGGACCTTTTAACCAGTCCCATCTCTATAAGGCCGTTCAGATGTTTGTAAACCATAGCTCTGGATATTTCAACTTTTTTTCCAATCTCAACAGCAGTTAAGTCTTTATTATTTAATATTTTCATTATTTTAAGACGTGTTTCGGAAATTTTTAACTGTAAAGGGGGTAATTGAACTACTTTCTCACCAAAACAAGTGAGAATACCCTTTACTCCTTCTTTATTGGCTGCAAAATTTAAAAGAGGGCCAATATCTCCGGAACCATAAGCAACATAAACATCACCATGGATCTTAGCTCCTCTAATAATCTCTAAAATTCTATTCAATGCATCATGGGGATCTTCTGTATCTATCCTAATTTCACCACCCTTTAAAAAAGAATCCAATTCTGTTTTACGGTGCTTACCATAATGCAAGCTGATTAATCCTTCTGGTTGTGTTTTCATAGAGACATTGAATAGGCACTGTCCCCTTAGATTAGTGATTAATGTTTTCATGAAATTACCTTCCACATAACTATTGTCTCATTTTACTATATAATTGTATACTCCAAAAGTTAAATGAAAAGTAAAGTATATACGTCACGGTGATGCATTATCCTCAAGTTAAAATAATAAGGGGGAATCTGAACGAGTACAAAAGAAGCCCTGATAAAAGCAAAAGACTTTACAACCCGACAAACGAACGTGGAAATAAAAAAAGCTCTATCTGAAGATAAGAAGAATATTGTTCTGGAAAATCCTGGAAAACTAGATTCCATAGCAGTAGGTTTAGGTCCTGGAACAGAAATTACCTTAAAAGGTGATGTAGGGGATTTTGTTGCTGCCCTGAATAACGGCGCATCCATAGAAATTGATGGAAACGCAGGTCGTTACGTGGGTGATAACATGACCTCTGGCGAGATCATTGTAAGAGGATCAGCAGAGGAAGGAGTGGGATTCGGAACCTATAATGGCACCATTGTTGTCTATGGAGATGCTGGAGATGCAGTAGGTCAGCTAAATAAAGGAGGTACCCTGGTAATAGATGGAAACATGGGAAATCTCGCTGGACTGTACATGTTAAGTGGAGATATAATCGTTACTGGAGATGCTGGAGAAGACACCGGGGACTGGATGATTGGTGGAAACATTTACATAGCTGGAGATTACCAGACCGGAACAAATGCTACTGTAAGTGAACTGGATTCTCAGGATAAGGAAAAACTATCCTCAATCTTCCAGAAATACAACATCGATGCTAATGCAGAAGATTTTATTAAAATCGGGCCACAGGAGTTAAGACCATTCTATGGTGATGAGGAGGCATCCAAATGAAACAGATACTTTTAACCGACCCTGAAAAATGTGATGGATGCAATGACTGTATTGAAGCCTGCGTATCAGTAAATGGTGATAGTGGAATATTCCTGCATAAGATGACTGAAGGTTATCAAACCATAGTTTGCCAGCAGTGTATAAATCCTTCATGCCTCAGAGGCTGTTTTAGAGATGCAATTTATCGTGAAGGTGATGTGGTTAAAATCAACCAGGAACTGTGTGTGGGCTGTCGCCTGTGCATGTTAATGTGCCCTATAGGTAGCATCACCCACACTGAAGATGAAATGCTTAAGTGTGAACAGCAGTGTATGGAGAATGGTGAAGAAGAGCCCGCCTGTGTAAAGGCCTGTAAGGAAGGATGTTTGAGTGTGGTGGATGTTAAAGAATTCGCCACTGGATTGCAGCAAAACTTTGAAATGGATAACTCCTTAGGATCTAGTTCTCCCAGACCTCTATCTCCCTCAGGGCAACTGGCAGTATCAACTGAAGGACTATGTGTCTTCTGTGGAACATGTGAAATTGTGTGTCCCACCGATGCCATTGAAATAGTGGATAATCATGCCGAAATTGATAAAAGTAAGTGTATAATGTGTGGTTCATGTACTGCAGCCTGCCCCGTCCTGATACCAACAGGGGCCGGGAGTATATGGGATCCCAGAACCATTGCTGATATTCGCTATACTTCCAAGGCAGGTAAATATGTTTTAAGGGGATTCGGGACCGAAAGAAGACTCCCTAATCTGGATGATATTATAATATTGCCAGGGCAGGCATCAGTATCTCCGGTGGACAAATACAGGGAAGCCTGCAACACCAAAGTGGTTCTGGGAACCCGGTACGCTGAAAATCCATTGGAACTGGAAACACCAGTTTTAATAGCAGGAATGTCCTTTGGAGCATTATCAGAAGAATGTAAGCTGGCCATGGCCAAAGGAACAGCTCTGGTTGGTTCATGTGCCAACACTGGTGAAGGGGGAATGCTTCCCAAAGAACGAGAATATGCAGACAAACTAATGGTACAGTACTCATCAGGCCGATTCGGGGTTTCAGCAGACTATCTTAACGTGGCTGATGCTATTGAGGTTAAAATAGGTCAGGGAGCCAAACCAGGTATGGGAGGACACCTCCTGGCAGAGAAAGTCAGTCCTAAAGTAGCAGAAATCAGGGGAATACCCTTGGGAACTGATGCACTCAGTCCTGCACGTTTCTTAGATGCCACCAGACCAGGAGATCTGGAAAAACACATTGAACTCCTCCGTGAAGTAACCGACTGGCAGGTGCCCATTGTGGTAAAATTAGGGCCGGGAAGGGTTAAAGATGATGTGCAACTGGTGGCAGAAGCCGGTGCTGATGTAATCTCAGTTGATGGTATGGAAGGAGGTACAGGAGCCGCACCAGAAGTGGTAATTGAACATACAGGAATACCCACCCTGGCAGCACTGATGGAAGCAGTGCACGGACTGGAAGAAATTGGAATGAAAGACACCGTGGATCTAATCATCACCGGGGGGATAAGAAGCGGAGCAGATGTGGCTAAATCCATGGCCCTGGGTGCTGATGCAGTTTACATTGGAACAGGGGCCATGATCGCCATGGGATGCCGTGCCTGTCGTATGTGTTACACTGGAAAGTGTCCTGTAGGGGTAGCCACCCAGGATCCTTTACTTTGCGAACGATTGGATGTAGATCTGGCTGCCATGCGAGTGGCCAATTATATAAAGTCCATGACTGAGGAGACTAAGATGCTGGCGCAACTGGCAGGGCACGATGATATACGAAAGTTCACTCCAGACGACTTAAGAGCCTTAAACAGTGATACTGCAGAGATAACCGGGTTAAGACTAACAGGACTTTAGAGCTAAAATGAGTGGTTTATTTTTAACCCTACCATTATTTTTTTTTTAAAATTAAGATAAATAAATGGATTTTGGTAGTATTTAGATAGAAATATTGTTCTGATTTGTTTTATAGTGGATTAATCAATTTTTAAGAAAATAAATAAAAAAAAATAAAATAAGGATTTTTTTATGCAGGGGCTTCGGTTAGTGCATCGGTGAATAACAATGCTATGGCACGAGTTCCAAACATGTACAGATAGGACATTGCCAGTGGCATGGTAATGAACACACCAACGAATAGTAGTAAAAGCCCTACGAACATTGCTACAATGCCTATGACTGCACCGATTAATGCAATGATTATATAGACAATGATGTATTTTCCCCAGCCAATTGTGGATATATAATTTAAGATGTCACTGAAACGGAATGCAGCTCCCAGTTCACTATCATAATATGCCATGTTGACTATGGCCATAATTTCTATTAAGCCTATAATGAGCGCTACAATGAATACTACTGCATAAGAAGCTATCATCCCACCGATTAGGGCGGTAGCATCTGTCCCGGTGTAATAAGTTGTTGTTGCAGGGAATATTGCACCTAGAATTAATCCTATTATGGTTGCAATTATCCATATGGGTATGGCATATACAATTCCAACCACGAATACTTTTAAACCATCAATGAACATATCTCCCACTTCATCAAAGTCAGGCAGGTCATCTATCCCGGCCACGGTTGCTTTAATGATTCGGAGAACATAACCCAGTCCAATGAAGTTCACGATCGGTATCAGAAGAATTACTGCAAAAATGATTATTTTTGTCCAGTCAGATGACGGGTACTTAATAGAGTCAGATACTATTTCTCCAATTTCCATGGTTTAACCTCCTTGGTTGATTAATGTGTATTTATATATGAAGTTTATTTTATATAAAAAGTTCCAATTTAACAGCTATTACTAAAATTAATAAATTCATCTTTTGGGTTAAAAATTCATATAATATCTTAAAATCCAAAAAAATAAAAAAATAATAAAGTTTTTCATTCTCCAAATTTTCACTGAACTTCAACGCTTGATGCAAATAGCAGGGCAAGAGATCTGGCGGAGAACATGTACAGGTAGGGGTAAACCACTAAAAGTGCAATGATTGTTCCAATAATAGGGATTATGTTAAGTACACTGGCAATTATGCCTCCAATAAATCCAATGACAATCATTACTATATACCATACTATGTATTTTCCCCATCCGATCATGGCAATTTGTTCCATGATCTCGCTGAATCTGAAGGCTGCTCCGAGTTCACCGTTGTTCAGGGCCATGTTTGCAATGGCAATAGTTGCTATGAGTCCGAATATGATGGCTAAAATCATTCCGATGATAGTGGTTCCACCAATCAGTCCAAAAGCTGCACTGGGGTTAGTAATTGTTCCTGTGGATATGGAAGCTATTGAAGCCCATATTCCGATCACGATTACTAGGAATGGTATCAAGAAATATACAAACTGTACAACAAATAACTTCAAGCCGTCAATGAACATTTCTCCCCATTCATCGAAGTCAGGGAGTTCATCGAAACCAGCAATGGAACCTTTTAAAATTCGGAAAAAGTAGCCCATTACCAGAAATGCAGGAATAATTAAAATGCTTATCAGGAATAAAACTCCAAAAATAAGTACTTTCTTCCAATCCTCTGATGGATAACTCAGGGAATTCGATATAATTTCTCCAATTTCCATTTTATTACCTCCTTTTAGGGTGTTTGTGTTCTTTGATTTTTTTATTATAAAAAGATACCGTCTTTCTTTCACTTTATATGTAATAAATAACATATATTGTGAAAAGAATTTTTTAAAAAAAATTATTCATCCCAGTTCCTGCAATCCCGAAATAAATAAAAGTCCTAAAGCTCGTGCGTATAATAGGTACAAGTAGGGATAAATTACCAGTATAATCAAAGCCCAGCCCAGAATTGGTATAAATACAAGTATGGTTGCCAAAAAACCCACCCCCAATCCAATGAGGATCATCATTACGTACCATATGATGTAATCCACCCAGCCAATTGACGTGATCATATTCAGCAGTTCCTTGAAGCGAAAGGCAGCAGATATCTCTCCATCATAATAAGCCATATTCGCCAGTGCAATAGTGAAAAATACACCAGAAACAACTGCAAATATAGATCCCAGAATAAATAGTCCTCCCATCAAACTTAATGCTGCACCAGGGTCCAAAACACTCCCAGAACTCTGAAGGGTTAAAATTGAATTAATGGAAGCCCATAATCCAGCAAATATTATTATAAATGGAACTAGGAAGTAAGCCAGTTGCACCAGGAAAACTCTCAAACCATCGAAAAACATTTCACTCCATTCATCAAAATCAGGAAGTTCATGAACATCTGCTATGGACCATTTCAATGATCTGAAAGCATAGCCCATAGCTAAAAAGGCAGGAACAATTAAAAAACTGGCAAAAAATAGTATACCCAGAATAATCACTTTCTTCCAGTCAGTTAAAGGATATTTCATTGCATCGGATGTTAAGTATCCTATATCCACACGAACCACTCCTCACTCAATTTAAGGAATTATGTTTCATACAATATATAAGATAAGAATCTAGGTTGAAAGTTTATTAGTTCCCAATAAATGGGGATTATTAATATCAGCACATAGTATTCAATTACTAATTGTACTATGTGAACCAAATAATTTAACAGTACTTAATTTGGCAATACAATTGGAATACTACTCAAGAGAAGTCTTTCTTGATAAAATCTCTTTGTAAATATCTTTTGGATTATTATTAGTAGCCTTTATTCCACCATTCCCCCATATGTGGAGAAAACAAAATCTTTAAAAGTAATAATGATATATAAGGATTAGAAAATATTGTGACTATCCTTTAATTCAACTTTAAGGAAGTCTTGCCTTAAACTGAACCTTAAACTGAAAAGAATAAAATAAAGAATCAAATTATATTAAAAATTCCGGTGAAGAAATGAAATGGCAAGTTGTACTCCTAGTGGTCTTGGTAATATTGGGGGGGTACTTTGCTGTTTCGGCTTATATGGGTCCTTTTGAACCAGTTGGAAGATTGGGTTTTGTTAAACTGTCTAATCCGGATATGTACCCTGGTAACCCTCATTCTAAGCTTTTAGCAGAGTATGCGAAGCAAAGGAATTCTAAATGTGCTCTGGTGGTGCATTTTGCTGGAGATTCCAATTATCGTCACTATATGGAGGGGGATGTGTTGATAATAGAAATGGCCTTTATTGACACTAGGGGCACTGGTGCTGAAGGGCCAAAAAACTATACGGATTCGATTAATTTGGCTTTGTATGGGCCTCCTGATGGCAGGTATAAATTTAAGGCAGATGGAATGGAATTTAATAATTGGAATGAGGCTCGTAGATATATTTTAAAATTAGCCCGCCAAAATGGGCAGGAAGGATCAATACCCATGGTATGGCATGGAACTTCCCGGGCAGGAAACCCTATATTTTCTCAAGGGTGCGGATTACCACTTTACTTTTACATAACTTGGAAAGAATACGGTAGGTTCGCAGCATATTACTATGTCATAACTGGAATGTTAACTCCTTACATAAGTTTACCCTATCGCAACTTTGAACTTCAACATGCTTCTGAATTACAGTACTATTACACTCATGGAATGCTAGACTACAGATAGGCAGAATAGAATATTTAACAATGGATATTTAATCATATAGAAATTTTATGGGGATTAATCAGTATTTTGATGTTTTCATGTGTTTTAATGTAATTAGGATTAAACTTTTAAAAGCTTCTTATAGAATGTTTATCATTTTATAAAGATTATATTATTCTATTATTCTCTAAACCTATTATATATAGTTAATTACGAAACTTATTTAACTGATTAGTTACAGATATTTTTTTATGGTGGGGAAAAGCAAAATTAAAATAGAGAATCATTTAACTATTCAAGAGTTAGATGAGATTATTTCTGAGCTTAGAGTTGATGTTAAGGTGTATCAGCGAGCTATTTTTTTGAAAATGGTCATGCAGAAA